>NZ_BAAFHL010000101.1:0-4927 GCF_042849955.1 Chryseobacterium barbadense | reverse complement strand
CCTTCAAATGAAGGCGTTTTTATTTATTTTTTAAATACGACGGGCAGAATTTCGTTATGCCTTAATCCATATTTCCTGATCTCTTCCTGTGAGAATTTCTGAGAATAAAAATTGGGTTCTGTTTCAAAACCCGCTTTTCTCAAACGGTCGAAATAATCCATCCCGTACCAACGGACGTGATCATATTGCCCGAAATGTTTCTGGCGTTCTTTAGGGTCTTTAATGGTGAAATCTTCATACGTTTTCTCCAGCGAATTTTTCATCGGTACCTGGAAAATCCCCCAACCTCCGGGTCTCATAACCCTGTACAATTCGCTCATGGCTTTGGCATCATCTTCAATATGTTCAAGCACATGGTTACAAAAAACAATATCAAAGCTTTCATCGGCGAAAGGAAGGTCGAGAATATCAGCTTTTACATCTACGATCGGAGAGAATAAATCAGCCGAAATATAATCCAGATTCCTCATTCTTTTGAATTTCCTTAAAAATTCCTGTTCCGGTGCAATATGTAATACCTTGTAGTTTTTTATGAAAAAATCGGTTTCATTCTGAAGATACAGCCACATCTGACGGTGCCTTTCCAAGCTTAAAGTTCCCGGAGACAAAGCATTTTCCCGTTGTTTACCATATCCGTAAGGAAGAAATTTCCTGTAAGACTTTCCGTCTATAGGGTCATAAAACCGGTCTCCCTTAAAGAACTGATAGATAAGCGGTCTTGCCCAGATACTCATGGTAATGAGCATAGGACGAGGAAGTTTATTTAATAAAAGCTTAGTGACTTTTTTCATTAAAAATCCATTTGGAAACGCTTCTCTTCATCACTTTCAATACCTAAAGCTTCATAGATGTATTGATAGGTAGACAATAAAACAGGTTTTCCGTCGATCACAGCCACATCATGCTCAAAGTGTGCAGAAGGCTGGTTGTCCAATGTAGTTACCGTCCATCCGTCATTATGGAATTTCACTTTCTCTGTTCCCATGTTAATCATCGGTTCAATAGCAATGGCCAAGCCGTCTTTGATCACTTTTCCGCTTCCCTGTCTTCCGTAGTTGGGAACCTGTGGATCTTCATGCATTTGTCTTCCCAAGCCATGCCCCACCAGTTCTCTTACCACACCGTACCCTTCTTTTTCACAATAAGATTGTATGGCGTGAGAAATATCCCCTATTCTTTTTCCTCTGATGCATTGTTCGATCCCTTTATAAAGAGATTCTTTAGTAATTTTTAATAATTTTTTGGTTTCAGGCTTTACCTCTCCTACTTCAAAGGTATATGCATGATCCCCCACAAAGCCGTTCAAAATAACTCCGCAGTCTACTGAAAGTACGTCTCCCTCTTTCAATATATCGTTGTTCGGGAACCCATGAACCACTTGTTCATTAGGAGAAATACATAAAGAATACGGGAAACCGCCATAGCCTAAAAAGGCAGGTTCGGCTCCATGATCTTTAATAAAATCATAAGCTAATTTATCTAGGTATGAAGTGGTAATACCTGGTTTGATCTCCTTAGCTAACATTCCTAATGTTTTGGAAACCAAACGTGCACTTTGCTTCATCAGACGAAGCTCTTCTATTGTTTTTAACTGAATCATTTTTTTAATTTTCCAATGTAGAAATATAGCAGTGTAATAATACTGGTTACATTGCTAGATTTATTTTACCAGAACAATCCTTTTTTCTTTTCTTTTTTAAGCTTGGAATAGGCTAAAACTTCTTTTCCTTCTACACGGAATTCTATTCTTTCATTAATAATATTGTAGATCTCTCCCCAACCCGGAAAGCCTCCTAAATTCCTGTCATCAATAAACCAGTCTGCATCTATTTTTCTTGACTGTGTTTCAGAATCAAAAACTTCTCCTTCAAAACTTGAATTGACTGCATAAAATTCAATTCCGTGATTTCTGCAGAATTCAATGGCTTCTTCTAATGTTTTACCATGTCTGTAGGTCCAAAGAATTAATCTATACCCCTGAGACTGTAATTTTTTCAGGGTTTCAAACACGAAAGTTTTTGGCTTTCCTATTCCCGGATAAGCATCATCAACGATAGTTCCGTCAAAATCAACCGCTATTTTCTTATTGTTCAGCATTTTTCTTCTTTTTTTGCTTTTTAGGTTATAGTTTTTGTTTTTATAAGATTTGCAAAGATAAGAAATAAAAAGAGTGCCAAAAACAATCAGCACTCTTACTTTATAATTTATGACAATATGGAACTAATTTTTCACCCAGCTGAATTGAAACTGTTGATCCGGAGTAGAGATCCTGTCAGTAATTTTCTGTAATCTTCCCGGTAATTTCATTAAGTATTCCTGAGCTTTCTCTGCTTTTTCAGTAAGTCCTTTTACATGCTCTATCTTCCATTCATCCAGCAAATCTTTTAGAATATTGATGTAATCCTGTCCTGTATACACCATACATCTTTGAGCTGCATCCGAGAAATGCTCCCAAAGCTCACCCACTTTTTGTCCGGACTGTCTCATCATATGCGCAGGCATTACAATTTTTTTACGCATCATGTCTTCGAATGCAATGATCATTTCAGAAGGATCGATTTCTAAAATTTTCGCCACGAAATATTTGTATGCTTTAGCGTGTCTTGCTTCATCTGCTGCAATCACCCCACACATCTTCGCCAATTTAGCGTTTCCTGATTGTTTTGCCAATGTACCTACCCTTCTGTGAGAAATATTGGTAGCGGTTTCCTGGAAGCTGGTATACACGAAGTTTTTGTAAGGATCCATACTGGTTCCCAAATCGAAACCATCGTTGATCAGGTATTGAGTAGTAATCTCAACTTCTCTCATATTTACTCTTCCACACAGGTAAAGATATTTATTTAACAAATCACCGTGCCTGTTTTCTTCGGCAGTCCATGCTCTTACCCAATTGGCCCAGCCTACTTTTTCTTCCTGGTTGATTCCTTCCACACCCATTAGCCATGATTCATAAGAAGGCAATGCTTCTTCTGTGATGCAATCTCCAATAAGGGTCACAAAAAGATCGTAAGGCATTTCACGGGCAAAAGTCTGGATTTCCTCTAAATCGTATTTAAAATCAGAACTTGAAGGATCTGGAAGCATGTCGGAAGGCTGCCAGATTTTTTCAATCGGCGTTAAAAACTTTTCCAGAAAAGAACTTACTTCCTTTTCTAAAATCCCCATTACTTCTTTCCTAACAAGATTTTGATACATTTTACAATTTAGATTTAATGTGCAAAGATATGATTTTATTATTTAAAGCATAGCGAGTTATATGCCTGACTTTAATCATGAAAAAAATACCGATATTAAAATAATAACGATATTCCCTTAACAATATTATTGATTTTAGCTTACTAAAATATCACCTGTCATGACTTCCGGTATTTCAACCCCCATTATTTTCAAAATGGATGGAGCAATATCTCCCAGTTTTCCAGGCTTCAGATTCCAGGTATGGTCTTTATCCATCACAATAAGCGGAACCAGATTGGTTGAGTGTTGTGTATTCGGTGTTCCATCCGCATTGATCATGACATCTGAATTTCCGTGATCGGCGAGGATGAATACGGCATACCCGTGTTCATAAGCTGTTGTAGCTACCTTTTCAATACATTTGTCCACCGTTTCCGCTGCTTTTACTGCCGCTTCGAAAACCCCGGTGTGTCCTACCATGTCTGTATTGGCGAAGTTTAAACATATGAAATCGGCGGTTTCATGTTCCAATTCGGGAAGAATGGCATTGGTAATATCGTAAGCGGACATTTCCGGCTTCAAATCATAGGTGGGAACATCTTTCGGGCTTGGACAAAGTAATCTTCTTTCGCCGACAAATTCTTTTTCCCGGCCTCCTGAAAAGAAGAAGGTAACGTGCGGATATTTTTCCGTTTCTGCAATCCTGATCTGGGTTTTCCCGTTTCTTTCCAGCACTTCTCCCATCGTATTCTGCAACACCTCTTCATCAAAAACCACCTGCACATTCAGGAAGGTTTTATCATAATTAGTCAATGTAATATAATACAGATTCAATTTACGCATAAAATATTCCGGAAAATCCTTTTGAGAAAGCACTTCTGTGATCTCCCGGCCTCTGTCTGTACGGAAATTAAAGCAGATTACCACATCATTATCTACAATTTTAGCTACCGGTACTACATTTCCTGTAGCAGTGGTATTCACCAAGATAATCGGTTTTAAAAATTCGTCCGTAATATTTGCCTCATAAGACGCCTTAATGGCAGCCAGCGCATCTGTAGTCTGTAAACCGACTCCTTCTGTTAATGCATCATAAGCTAATTTCACACGCTCCCATCTTTTATCACGGTCCATTGCATAATATCTTCCTGTTACGGTTGCCAGTTTTCCGGTGGTAACTTCCATATGCTTCTGAAGCTCGTCAATAAAGCCAAGTCCTGAATGCGGATCACAGTCTCTACCGTCTGTAAAAGCATGAACAAAAACGTTTTCATTCAAACCGAATTCTTTGGCAGCCGTTAGTAATCCTTTTAAATGATTGATATGTGAATGTACTCCTCCATTGGAAACCAACCCGATGAAGTGTATTTTTTTATTTTCTCTTTTAGCATATTCAAAAGCTGTCTGAATCACCTGTTCCTGACCTAAAGTACCATTTTCAACAGCCATATTAAGTTTGACCAGGTTTTGGTACACTACTCTTCCCGCTCCTAAATTCATATGTCCTACTTCGGAATTTCCCATTTGCCCGGCCGGAAGACCTACCGCCAAACCACTTGCTTCCAGTGTTGTATGAGGAAATTTCTTATAACAACTGTCTATAAATGGTGTATCTGCTTTATCTATAGCTGAAACATCAGGATTCATTCCCAATCCCCATCCGTCAAGGATTGCTAGTATTGCTTTTTTTGACATTATGTATGATTTAACCATACAAATTTATCTATTTTACTATGAATAAAAGAAT
>NZ_BAAFHL010000100.1:0-4949 GCF_042849955.1 Chryseobacterium barbadense | reverse complement strand
CTGCCATTTTTCCCATTTGGGAAACCTGATTCACCATCTGAGCAGACTGGCTTTGTGAAAACCCTTTTTTGTCCTGTAAGTAATTGATGGTACTTTTCGTTTCTGAAGAACTTAAAGTGGGATCAAGCTGAAAACTCTTCCATTCTACTTCCACTTCATCCTTGAATGGTAATTTCTGAAGAGCCGCTTCAAAATGATGTTTACCTATATAGCAAAACGGACACATAACGTCCGACCAGATTTCTATTTTCATTATTTAATTGTTAGAAGGCATATGGTATGCCTGTTTTTTAAGACGATCAAAGTTAGTTCATCTGTTGTAAAATACCTAACCTTTGGCTTTGACTTTTTCAATCGTCGTCATAGGCTTGGAAAATAAATATTTCTATACTAAATTGGTTAGATTTTTGAATACTATATGTAAACCGATCACACCATTGAAATTAATCACATTTACATCCAAGGGCATTTACTGTCCACAGGGAAAGTTCTATATAGACCCGTGGAGACCCGTTGATATGGCAGTTATTACGCATGGTCACGGAGACCATGCCCGCTGGGGAATGAAAAAATACCTGTGTCACCATTATACCAAACCCATTTTACATCAAAGAATAGGAACGGATATTGAATGTCAGAGTGTAGAATATGGTGAAGAGATCAATATCAATGGGGTAAAGCTTTCCATGCATCCTGCGGGACATATTATCGGTTCAGCTCAGATAAGATTGGAATATAAAGGCTACATCAGTGTAATTTCCGGAGATTATAAAGTTCAGAATGATGGATTGAGTACCCCTTTTGAATTGGTAAGATGCAATGAATTTGTGACTGAAAGTACTTTTGGGCTCCCCATTTATAACTGGCTGGATGTAGATGACCTTAATAAAAAACTTCAAAACTGGGTGCTGAGAAACCATGAAAACGGAAGGACTTCGGTATTTATCGGTTATTCTCTTGGAAAAGCCCAAAGAATTATGAAGGCTGTAGAGGGATTAGGAAAAATCTATACGCACTACTCGATCGGAAAATTAAACGAAGCCTTTGAAACCGTTGGAATATCACTTCCTGACTATGAGATTGCTGATTTCAGAGAAAATGCCAAGCAATTACAGAACGAAATTGTGATTGTTCCGCCCGCTTTGCTGGATAGCAATATCATTAAAAAAATTCCCAATGCTGCAACCGCTATTTGTTCAGGCTGGATGCAGGTTCGCGGAGCAAGACGGTGGCGAAGTGCCGATGCGGGATTTGCCATGAGTGATCATGCCGATTGGTTGGGCTTACTTCAGGCTGTAAAAGCAACGGAAGCCGAAATTGTGCATGTAACACACGGGCAAACCGAAGTATTTTCAAAGTATTTAAATGAGATCGGCATCAGATCCGATGTTGTGGAAACACTTTTTGGTGAAGATGAAGAAGAAGCAGAAAAAGAAATCATTGAAAACCCTGATTTATGAAGCATTTTGCAGACCTTATCAACGCTTTGGAAAGCACCAATAAAACCAATGCCAAGATTGATGCTATCGTCGATTATCTGGAAAGAGCTCCGGATGAAGATAAAGTATGGTTCATTGCTTTGTTTACGGGAAAAAGGCCTAAACGTAATGTTAACACGAATTTGATGAAGGATTGGGCGCTGGAAATTACCAAACTTCCCTTCTGGTTGTTTCAGGAAAGCTATTCTTCCGTAGGAGATCTGGGGGAAACACTTTCTTTGATTCTTCCTCCTCCTTCGGAAAAGATAGAACAGTCTTTGTCTCAATGGATGACAGATATTCTTCATTTAAAAGATAAAACCGAAGCGGAGAAAAAAGAATTCGTATTACAATCATGGAACGGTCTGGATTATACGGAAAGGCTGATCTTTAATAAATTACTCGGAGGTAGCTTTAGAATAGGAGTTTCCTATAAAACCCTGATCAATGCGCTTACCAAATATTCCGGGCAGGAGACTAATGTTTTGATGCACAGTATCATGGGGAAATGGCAACCTGAAGAAATTTCATTCGATGAGCTTATTTCTGCGGAAAAAGTGAATCCGGATAATTCAAAACCTTACCCGTTTTGCCTGGCGTATGCGTTGGAAAAAGAGTTACCTGAACTTGGCCATCCAGAAGAATGGCTGATCGAATATAAATGGGATGGAATCCGTGGACAGATCATCCGCAGGAACGATGAAGTTTTCATCTGGTCGAGAGGAGAAGAAATGATCACCGAACAATTTCCTGAAATTGCGGAAACAGTACAGTCCATGAACGGTAACTTCGTTATTGATGGCGAAATATTAGCCGTAAAAGAAGGAAATGTTTTAAATTTCAACGAACTTCAGAAACGTTTGAACAGAAAAAACATCACCAAAAAAATGATGGCAGACATTCCTATTGAAGTCTTTGCCTATGATCTGATCGAGCTGGAAGGCAATGATCTTCGCGAAAAATCTGTTTCTGCCAGAAGAGCTATGTTGGAAGAGTTGCTTTTAAACCAGCAGCCTCAAAATATTACCATTTCCAAAGCTATTGATTTTGAAAAATGGGAACAGCTTGATCTGATCAGGGAAAACTCAAGAGAAATCAATAGCGAAGGCTTAATGCTGAAACAAAAGAATTCCCCTTATCATTCCGGGCGGAAAAAAGGAGACTGGTGGAAATGGAAAGTAAATCCTTTAACCATTGATGCGGTATTGATCTATGCCCAAAAAGGAAGCGGAAGGCGAAGCGCTTATTACACCGATTATACTTTTGCCGTAAAAAACGGAGATTCTTTGGTTACTATCGCCAAAGCCTATTCCGGGCTTACGGATAAGGAAATTATGGAAGTAAGCCGTTTTGTAACGAAAAACGCCATAGAAAAATTCGGTCCTGTAAGAACGGTGAAAGCTGAGCTTGTCTTTGAAATCGCCTTTGAAGGGATTGGCTTCAGTAACCGTCATAAAAGCGGCGTAGCTCTGAGATTTCCAAGAATTGTGCGTTGGAGAAAAGATAAGACCGTGGATGAAATTGATGAGCTGGAAGAAATTAAAAAACTGATCCAATAAATTGACTGCTTTTGAACATACCGAAGGTTTCAGAATCATCCGGGAATGGATAGAGGATAAAGGTATGTCTCCTTTTAAATTTCAGACGGAAACATGGCGTAAGTTCGGAAACGGCTACAGCGGAATGGTGGTTGCTCCCACCGGTTTCGGGAAAACTTTTTCTGTTTTTCTGGCTTTAGTTTCAGATTTTTTAAGTCATCCTGAAAAGTATAAAAAAGGCCTTAAAATGATCTGGATCACTCCCCTTCGTTCCCTTTCCAAAGATATTGCCAAAGCCATGCAGGAAGCCATTGATGAGATTGGGCTGGATTGGGTAGTTGGAGTTCGGAACGGAGATACCGATCCGAAAGTAAGGCAGCAACAGGTTAAAAATATGCCCGAAATTCTGGTAGTCACTCCGGAAAGTATTCATTTGCTTCTGGGGCAGAAAAACCATGATAGATTCTTTCAGAACCTGCATTGTGTTGTTGTTGATGAATGGCATGAACTCTTAGGCTCTAAACGTGGTGTAATGATAGAATTAGCCATTTCTCAGTTAAGAAAGTATAATCCTAAGCTTAAAATATGGGGAATTACCGCAACTATAGGAAACTTGGATGAAGCCCATGAAGTGCTGATTCCCTACGATATTAAAAAAACAACAGTTACTGCTAGAGAACATAAAAAAATCGATATTATCCCCGTTTTTCCTGATGAGGTTGAAGTATTGCCCTGGGCAGGGCATCTCGGAGCTAAGTTGGCCGATAAAATTGTTCCGATTATCCTTAATTCCAAATCAACAATTGTATTTACCAACACCAGAAGCCAGAGTGAAATGTGGTATCAGTTACTGTTGGATGCTTATCCGGATTTTGCCGGACAAATAGCCATTCATCACAGTTCTATTGATGCCCATTTGAGAATATGGATCGAAGAAAACTTAAGTAACGGAAAACTAAAAGCTGTAGTTTCCACTTCATCTTTAGATTTAGGTATTGACTTCAAACCTGTTGATACTGTGATACAAATTGGTTCATCAAAAGGCGTGGCAAGATTTCTTCAGCGGGCCGGAAGAAGTGGGCACTCCCCTTTTGAAACGTCCACAATTTACTGTGTTCCCACCCACTCTCTGGAGTTGATTGAAGTTGCAGCTTTAAAAGAAGCAGTAAAACAAAAAGTCATAGAGCCACGCGAACCACAGGTGTTATGTTTTGATGTTCTAGTCCAGTTTCTGATGACTCTGGCCATCGGAGACGGTTTCTATCCGGATGAAGTATATGAAAGAATTAAAAAAATCTATACTTTCCGGGAAATCATGGACGAAGAATGGAAAAGCATCCTTGATTTTCTGACGATTGGCGGAAGCGCTCTGAAAAGCTATGAAGAATATCACAAAGTAACCGTTATGGAAGACGGTCTGTTTAAAGTTACTTCCCGGAGAATCGCCATGCTCCACCGTATGAATATGGGCGTTATTGTAAGTGATGCTATGATGAAAGTGAAATTTATTTCCGGTGGATATATTGGCATGATTGAGGAATATTTTATTTCCAAGCTTAAAAAAGAAGAAAAGTTTATTCTGGCAGGAAGAGTGTTGGAAGTGGCGATGATTAAAGAAATGACCGTTTATGTACGTGCTGCTAAAGGGAAAGCCTTGGTTCCAAGTTATCTGGGCGGAAGATTGCCTTTAAGTTCCAATTTAAGCCATTTTTTAAGGGAAAAATTATCCAATGCCTTAAATCCTAAAGCTTCGGAGAAAGAATTAAAATTTCTGCATCCTTTATTGGCGAATCAGGAAAAACGATCCCATATCCCTAAAAAAGATGAATTTTTGGTGGAATTGATCAAAACACGGGAAGGATATCATTTGTTTATGTACCCGTTTGAAGGACGCCTTGTGCATGAAGTGATGGCGGCATTAATTGCGTACAGG
>NZ_BAAFHL010000099.1:0-5007 GCF_042849955.1 Chryseobacterium barbadense | reverse complement strand
GAAGTAAAGGAACTGATGAAGAACAAGAAATGGGAACCGCCTTTTGCTCCCAGGAATTAAATTTTTACGATGAAAGCTCCCTTTATGGGAGTTTTTTTACGCAAATTCATTTTATGTCATAAAGTCCTGTAGCTTAAAAGGAAAAGCCTGCGGCAAAATTTTCTTACCGTAGAGTTTGCGGATATTCCGGTTAGACCTGCGCGGACTAATGGGTAGAGTTTACAGAAGCACCGAAATTGTAAGGGAAAGTAGGGAAGCGTATTTACAGCCGCAATGCCAATAGGGAATATGGGTTCGAATCCCATCAGGACTACAATAATAGGATCTATACTTTTAACCATAGATTTTTTACTAATTTTATACGACATGAAAGAGCAAATTTTATATACCACAAGAGATAGAGAAACCATTTTAGATGAGAATTCCATTAGCCATCACAGAGTTTATCTCAAACATTTTTATCATGATGATATTCTTCAAAAGACTGAACTTTTTCATAGAGACAGGATTATAGATATCAAAGTCTATCTTTATGACCATTATCTCACGGATGAAGAAATTTTATTTAAGAATATATATGTAAACGGAGTTACCATTATAAGAGGTAAGATGTCCGGTCATGAAAAGGTCTTTCATGAAAAACATTATGTGAGGCTTCAGAAAGAAAAAGAGATAATTAAGGTAGAAGATTCATCGGGACGTATTGTCTCTGTATGCTATATAAATAAAGAAGAATACTATCATTCGAAAACTATTTATGCAGATCAGGGTGAAAAGCTTAAACTGGATTATTTTTCACACGGAACACCAGTCCTTAAAAGAACGGAAATAAGGAATCGATTGCTGGAATTTTCAAAACTTCATGATCTTGAAGTTCAGATTCCGTATTATCTGAGTTTTTTTCCTTTTGTAACGTCCGGAGAAATGTTCGAAACGGAATCTTGTAAGTATTTTAGTGAATTCAATGACGATAAAGAAATAACACTTCAGCAAGCTTTTTTTAAACGGGATTTTGTAAAGAAAATTTATAAAAAAGGAATTCTTCAGAGAATAGAATATTTTACAGGGTTAGAGATTTCCTCCAAAAAATATTTTATTTATGATGGAAAATCTTTTAGTCTGCCACCGGAAAATGTTGAAATAAATACAAGTCTGTACTATCTGGAGGAAAATAAAAACGGTTTTACAAAATGGCGTACAGAGTTTTATGAAAAGAACATTGTAAAGGAAAAGGAAACAATAGTGTATGATATTTTAAATAAAGAAATTTTCCGTCAAACTCATAATCTTGAAAATAAAACCATACACGTCTCGAAAAAGGCTTACTACAACGGAGAATATTCTCCCTATGAAACCTTTTTTTATGATGAGACCGGAAAAATGATTTCAGAACAGGTTTCCATAGATGATGGATGGCACGGAGAAGAAATTGAAATTTCAGAATTAAAAATTAAAGGCTTTTTTGATCACAGTTATGGAAAATATTTTAGAGCAGCATCGCCTGAAATTCCCGAACCGAATCATCCTATTACGGCTTATCATGTGGTATATAAAAATCATTTAGGAGAAGTGATTGATAAAAACGAA
Organism: Chryseobacterium barbadense; assembly: GCF_042849955.1. Lineage (NCBI taxonomy): Bacteria > Pseudomonadati > Bacteroidota > Flavobacteriia > Flavobacteriales > Weeksellaceae > Chryseobacterium > Chryseobacterium barbadense. Next base: position 3,420 of record NZ_BAAFHL010000099.1, on the reverse strand, counting down.
GCGGGAGAATTGTATGAATATAGCGAAGAGATTTTTGAAAATCATCAGTTGAAGAAAAGAATCATATTTAAAGCGGATTCCAGAAAAGAGTTTAAAGAAAAAGCGCATCAAAGATATGAAGAAAGTTATCATGATGAGGTTAAAGCTATTCCCGATTTAGAATCTTTTCATACAGGCAGGAATATTATTTATTATAATAAAAGGGATGAGAATAATTATATTTTATATGATTTTATCATCCGGGATGATGAGTTTTGGAACCAGATTAAATATACAGGTACCGTTGTCTATGACAACTATCAGAGAGTCGTAAGTAAGGTTACCTACAATGGAATTTCCCAACAGCTTATTTCCGGAATAAAGATTCATTATTCACACATTTCTCCCTTGCTTGAAAATAAGTTGATCATTGTGAATTTTAATGATAGGGGAGAAGCTGTAAGCTATATTGATAACAGTATTGGCTACAGACAATATTCCAGAGAAAGATATGAGAAAGAATATTTCTTTAATATTAATCCTGTGAATAATGAATATTACAGGAATCTTAAAAAATTAATACCGCCCAAACCTGCATTTCCCTTTATAGATTTTGAATATGATACCATAAGGTTTAGTACAGAAGATGAAAGAGAACATGAAGCACAATTATTGTTGAGTCAGTCAAAGGTTAAAGTAGCCTGGTTGGGATCTTATACTTTTTATTATTTTCTGGAAAATGAAAATGATATTGAAGCTTATTCCCGGTCTTTGTCAACAGAATATGGGGCAACCTATTTCTATAATATCAGAAAAAATGTTTCGACAATAGAAACCCGTTATTCTACTTCAGGGGGAATTGAAGCCTACCTTACGATAGATCTGCTTTCCGGTAAAATATTCTGTGAAATTGCCAATAATGATAAATATAATCAGAAACTAAGCTTCAGGCTGATCGACGAATCCGATAGGACCGACCAGTATTGTTTTTTTTATGAAGATAAATGGATCAGTGATACCGTTATGTATTCTGAACTCATTATAGAATTACTCTCTAAAGCATAGTTCTCCTGATCCATTCCTCATAAGACAATACACCCAGTTCCGGTTTTCCTTCACCTTCCAAAATGGAAATAAATTCCAGCTGATTTCCGTCCGGGTCATTAAAATAAATAGCCAAAGCAGGCATCCAGGCAAAAACCATCGGTTTCTCGATGCCATCTTTCAGAAAATTATAAGGTTTCAGATCCCGGTTTTTCAAGAATTCCACGGAGTAATTTAAGAGATCCTCCTTGTCTGCCGTAAATGCAAAATGTCTGGGCTGCAGATTTTCTTTTTGTTCCCATAACCCAAGCATAGCTTCTTTCTCTTTTCCGATCCATAAAAATACAATCGGGCGTTTTTCATCCCGGTGAGCAAGTTGCAGACCTAATTTTTCAGTATAAAATTGTATGGATTTTTCTAAATCACTTACCTGAATATGAGTTTCATATAATCCTTTGATCATGACCTTACTTTTAATAAAACAAAGCTAGAAAACTGATTCACAAAAAATGCAGAAGCATCGATTTCTTTATTGAAAATGAATAATAGAAACTTTTTATCTCTGCTCATAGCCTTCTAGTAGATATTTATAAAAAAATGACCAACTTTTAATTAAAAAACCTATCTACGCAAAAACACTGCGTAATTCTGTTTTTACTTTGCATCAGAAATAAGAGGGAAGTGACGATCTTCCATTTGTTTAACAATAAAAACAGTAACTCATGAAATTTAATTTTTTAAGAAAAGAAAAAAATGTAGTGAAGAACTACGAAGCTGCCAAAGCGTTTACCATGACGCCGGCTGAAGAATTGTATAGTGCTGTTGTTACAACAGGATTATCAAACACAACCTATGAAAAAGGAAATGACAGACTGCAAAGAATTCAGTCTTTGATCAAGAAAAATGATCCTGAATTTGTAGCCAAATTAGCTGTATATGCAAGAAACGATATGTATCTGCGTTCCATTCCTTTGGTTTTGGCCACTGAACTGGCAAAGCAAACTTCAGGTACAGACCTTGTAAGCAGAACTGTTGATGGGGTTGTGAAAAGAGCCGATGAAATTACGGAACTGCTAGCTTACTATCAACTGGCCAACGAAAGGACGGAAACCAAAAAACTGAATAAACTTTCCAAGCAGATTCAGAAAGGTCTGGTAAAATCATTCAATAAGTTTGATGAATACCAGTTTGCGAAATATAACAGAAAAGCTGAAGTTACTCTGAAAGATGCCTTATTTCTGGTGCACCCTAAAGCAAAAGATGAAGATCAGCAAGCTATTTTCAATAAGATCGTCAACGATACATTGGAAACTCCTTATACATGGGAAGTTGAACTTTCTGTTTTAGGTCAGACCAAATTTGCTGATGAAGCGGAAAGAAAATCAGCTTTCAAAAACAAATGGGAAGAACTGATTTTCAGCAATAAGCTTGGTTATATGGCTACTTTACGTAACCTTAGAAATATCCTGGAAGCAGAAGTCTCTGCAGATGCTATGGAAAAAGTATGCAGATATTTATCCGATGAAAAAGCGGTAAAAAGCTCAAAGCAATTGCCATTCAGATTTTTGGCAGCCTATAGAGAATTGAAAACAATTAATTCTACATATCTGTCATCAATTTTGGAAGCTTTGGAAAATGCGGTAATAGTGAGTGCTCAGAACATCAGAGGTTTCAGTTTTGATACTTCGGTGGTGATTGCTGCAGACGTTTCAGGTTCCATGCAACAGCCGGTTTCTGCGAAAAGTAAAGTTTTACTCTACGATATTGGTCTGTTGATGTCGATGATCTTGCAATCAAAGTGTAAAAATGTGATTACAGGTATCTTCGGTGATACATGGAAAAGAGTTCCGATGCCTAAAAATGGTATTTTGAGAAACGTCAATGAATTCTATAAGCGTGCAGGTGAAGTAGGTTATTCTACCAACGGTTATCTGGTCATTGAAGATCTGATCAGAAAAAGAGAAAAAACTGATAAAATAATGATCTTTACCGATACCCAATTATGGAACAGCAACGGAACCCGCAACTCTTTTGAAGATTCATGGAATCGTTATAAAGCTATTGCACCTGATGCAAAATTGTATATTTTTGACTTGGCAGGTTACGGTAAACAGCCCTTAGATATCAAACAAAACGATGTATACCTTATTGCAGGTTGGTCCGACAAAATTTTCGATGTACTGAATGCTTTGGAAGACAGAAAATCTGCAGTAGCAATAATTAAAAAAGTAGTGCTGTAAAAGGCACTGCTTTTAAAAATAAAACTAATAACCAATTTTTAAGCTTAACTCAGTTCTCTGTGCATTTTCTTGGTTTTTGGGGGGGGGGGGGGGGGGGGGGGGGGGCGCCCCCGCCGCGGCCCCCCTCCGCGTCGGCGGGGGGGCGCCCCCCCGACCT
>NZ_BAAFHL010000098.1:0-5058 GCF_042849955.1 Chryseobacterium barbadense | reverse complement strand
AAAGCTGTAATTCCTACTTTGGTATCATATACCGTGCCGCCTGAATTTATCAACGGTTTGTAACAGCGGCAGCTATTGACACCTGCATTTTGCGAATCACCAATACTTTGCCCTCCATTTGCAAGTGTCGGCACTCCATTGGCATCTACGCTGCCAATTATATTCCCATTCCCATTAACTTGTGACTGACCAATATTTCCACCTCCTTCTACCGCATCAGGGCATCCGTCATTATCGGAATCAGTATCCAGATAATTATCGACTCCATCTCCGTCTGTATCTACAAACAAACAATTTGAAAAGTAAATATCGTCTAGTCGTACTCTGCTTAATGAATCACTATTTTGTTCATCATAAAGATATATTCTGAAATAATAAGTGGTACCTGGGCTTAAAAGTAAATTAGGAATTGCATTATTTACATTTACATAAGTAGGAGTCATACTTCCCACCTGAGAATCCTGAAAAAGAAGTACAGGATTTGTAAAAGATGAGGATGTGGAATATTCAACGGCAATTTTAAAATTGCCGCAAGAATATTCTGGAACACTTGTGCTCCCTGTATAGAAACCAAAATTAATGGCATTTAAATACATTTTTTTACCGGGCGTAAATGAAACCTGAGCATAGTCATTTGCTGTTTTAGCCGCGGAAAATGTAATAGTGCCAGCTCCTCTGATTAAATATGTATATGGAAAATTATCTGTTGTCTCATTAAGCCCTGAACCAAATGTTATATTGGAAGCTGAAGTAAAATGAGCCGATGTTGTAGTGATATCGTCACCATATGTAGCATAATCTGACTGGCCATTATTAGCATTATGCATCCATTGTACAGGAGCTTGTGTACACGGGTTTTCTATACTGTCTAAAATTCCGTCATTGTCATCATCCAAATCCTGGGGGTCAGGTACGCCGTCAGCATCTGTGTCTACTAATAGAGAAAATTTCTTTGATAAATTTAGAAAGCAATTTTTGTAATCATTATTTTCTTTAGCAAAATATATCTTTGGAGCTACAGATTTAGCAGAACAAAAAAACAACATTAAAGTGCAGCATAACACTTTTTGGACATTTTTAAAAAAATGCGCCCATACTTTTTTCATTTTGATAGTGTTTATTTTTCGGCAACAAAAGTGATAAAATAATGTTGATCAAAAATAATTAGTGTTCTCATTTTCGGAAATAAATACTATAATTTTCCAAATAAATAAAATGCAATTAATTAAAAAACAGATAATTAAATTATAAATTAAATTAAGAGGGCGCTTAAAACCAATTCAATAATAATAGATGCTACATTTGCATAGTCATGGACGTAATAGTTTAATATATTTTTTATTATTAGTTTATCAGTTTGTGAACCTAGAAAAAAACACTTTTTATAATGAAAAAATACTTTTATGGTTTTTTTATTTTAATCTTATTAATCAATTTTGGATTTGCTCAGAAGACGCCGGAGAATTTAATAAGAGATTATATCGTAACCGGTAAAGAAGCTAATAATGGAAATTTTGCTGAAGCTGAAAAAAAATATCTTCAACTTATTAAAATCTGTGAAAAAAACAAATATTATAACTTGGCTTCGTTGTCCTATAATGGAATTGGCCATATCTATCTGGAAAAGGGAAATTTTGAAAAAGCACGTACTTTTTTCGAAAATGGAATAAGGATTGGTCAACAATCCGTTGAAAAATCAGGTATGGCTCTTAATTTAGGATGCATTGGTCTTCTTCATCAGGAATTGGGCTTTAATGTTCAGGATGAAAACTATATAGCAAATGGCATTTCTTTAATGGAAAACAATACACAAAGTGATGTGTTTCATAATCTTGTGCTTGGGAATTTATATATGATGGCCAGTTTTTCCAAAATTAATAACCCAGATAATCTGAAAATACGTTTGAGCTATGCAAAAAAAGTTCTGGAGTTTCATAAAAAAATGCCAGAAAAATATTTTGATAAGAAACAATATTATTCTCATGCTTTTAGCAATATAGCATCTATTGAAACTGAACTAAAATTATACGATGCTGCCATACTCAATTTCAAAAATGCAGAGAAATATAATACTAAGCACTTAAAAATTGTATCGAGTTACATTTATTTGGGTCTTGCTACTAATTATGCTAAAAAAAAAGAGTATGATAGTGTGATCTTCTACGGGAATAAAGTTTTGGAATATACAGATGAGGATCATCAAAAATTAAAAGATTTAGATGTATATAGCCTTTTAATTGATGCATATAAAAAAAACAATCAGCCAGAACTCGCAAAAAAATTTGCCGATAAGTACAAGGTGATTGACAGTGAACTCAATAAAAGCAAATTAAAATCCGCAGCACAGATCTATAAAAAGAATAAAGAAAAAGCTAACGAGCTAAATGGGCAGATTAAAATTATTATTATTGTTTTTGCTTTTTTGATCATATTTTGTTTAGGATTTATATTTTACTTTAGAAGAAAGCATAAAAAAGAAATGCAAGCTTATATAAATTATCGTAATGAGCTAGTGCCCAGCACTGAAGGTAAAACTACAGCTAGTACGAACGATGAAACCCTTACCGATAACAAAACGAAAAATAGTATTTCGAAACTACAGGAGGCGATTAGCAATGAAACAGAAAGCCAGATACTTCAAGGGCTTGAAAAATTTGAAATAAGACTGCAGTTTTTACAAAGAGGTATTACTCAAGGGAAACTTGCATCGCAACTAAATACCAATGCCAGATATCTGTCAATTATAATTAAAAAACACAAAGCTGATAATTTCAGTTTATATATCAATTCTTTAAGAATTAATTATATCACAGAAAAAATTGAAAATAATGAAGAATACAGGAAGTATAAAATCAGTTACCTGGCCGAGGAATGTGGTTATCCTACTTTAGCATCTTTTACAAAAGTATTTAATGAAATGACAGGTGTTGCACCTTCCACGTATATCAGAATTTTAAATAATGAAATAAAAAATATATCTGCTGATTCAAATAATTAATTTGCGAATTAAATTTTAAACACATTAAGGATTAATTATATAACTGAAAAAATTAAAAATGATGAAGAATACAGAAAATTTAAGATCAGTTATCTTGCTGAAGAATTCGGTTACCCAACTTTAGCTTCCTTTACAAAAGTATTCTGTGAAATGACAGGTGTTGTTCCTGCTGTTTATATTAATTCAAACGATTCCTGGAGTGAAACAGTAAAGAACTTTCTAAAAACAAATCTTTATATTCATTTCTAATAAACACATCTAAACCAACCCACTACAGCAAAACTAATAAAATATAGTCCTTCAGGATTATGAAATTTATAATTCCTGCTCATCATACAATGTTTTAGGTAAAGATAGAGAATTATAGTGTCTCATTTGCCACACGATACAATCATGCGGCAGCATAAAAGGATTCGTTCAGAAATGGGGTTATAGTTCCGAACACAATACAAAACTCTCGCAATTTGCGAGAGTTTGTTCTTATCTAACCACACGAAAGGATTCGTGCGGCAGCGGGGGAGGCATGGAGATTATTCTCTATCCTGATAATCCTCTGCCAATTCATTATATTCTGCTTTAAGCTCCTTATCAAAATTTAACATATCATCTAATATTTTTATTTGTTGTTCAATAGAAGTGAATATATCTGAATTATCTCCAAAAGAACTCAAAAATTTTTCTTTAATTTCCAAAGATATGAATCCCACAATCGCAATTTCCCACTCTCTTGAACCTATAATCGCCCAATCATCTGAATTAGAAAAACATGATATTTCGTTTGAGTTTATCCCAATAGCATCTGCGGTGTTTACACCAGGATCTTTATACACAATACTATTAAAATCATCGTAATTTTTATTTGTTTCTAATTCAAAAACACTATACTTATTAAAATGTATAAAAAAATAGTCTTCAGGTGAAGGATCAATTGTATAGAAAAATAACTTCCCATTTTTAATTTTATTCAAAAAAGTTATTATTCCTTCAAAAAATATTTCTTCAAAAATATAGTCAAAATCAAAAGCTATAAAGTATTTAAAGTTATTGTTAAAAGAGTTTTTTTTAAATGAAATATAATCGGGAAACAACTTTTTTATTTTCGATTTATAATATTCAAACTCTTTTCTATCAGTTACAAAATTTTCCATATTTATGGTTTTAATCGTATTTTAATATCTGTTTTTCCTGTTCCATCTGGATTTTTTTTGAAATCAGCTGTAGGGTTTCCTCTCTTATCATTTCGAAGGTTATAAGAAGTTTTCCCATTAGAATAAGTTCTTGATTTTCCATCTTCTGAACTTTTAGTCTTTTTATAACCCGATTTTTCCAGATTATCCACAAACTCCCCCTCAGAAACATTTGTCTCTTTATTATTAACCGCTCTTTTACCTGTTTTGTCTACATATTCAGAATTGTCTCCTTCCTGAGGAACTTCTACACCATTGGCATCTTTATTTTCATCTTCATCTGTTGTTTCAGAATCAGACTTTAAGTTTCTTAAACCAGCATTAGGATCAGCAATAGTGGTTGTAGGAGTGTACCATTCATAGGAAGGTTTTGTAGCTTGATCTATTATGAAAGCTAATCCAACAGCGGCTAATACAACCCATCCAGCAGGGTTTTCTGCATTGAGCACTCCAAAAGCGGCTGCGGATGCAAGATTACTATTATTACTAGACTTTTTTAAAATTGAAACCTGAGTAATTACAGAGCTTTTATCTTTGGCATCAATCCATACATTTTTTTTCGCATCCCATGTAAATAACCCATCTTTATCATGCCATACCTCACCATCTTTTAATCCATCACGAATTGGGAATGCCAATTCAGCTTCCATTCCAGTAGGATCATTAAATGAAATTGGATTATTCCAAACATAACTATAAGTTTCGTGAGTATATTGACTTCTTGGATCTATCACACCCCATCTCCCGATATCCGGCATATACATTCTCGCTCCATAATCATACATTCCGTAGTCTACTTCATTTTTTAGGATTTTCCTACTTCAGTTCTTTTCGCGCGAGGCTTTTCACTGTGATCGTCTTCGCTTGCTCGCT
>NZ_BAAFHL010000097.1:0-5266 GCF_042849955.1 Chryseobacterium barbadense | reverse complement strand
ATCTCAAATTTAACTTCTGAGTCCACGATACCCTGCTTTAAATCCGGATTTGTAAAATCAAAATTATACATTAAAAGTTCTCTGATCTCATCAAGAGTTTCATTTTTATTAATTTCCACTTCCTGAATAACATTCATTGAGGTTTCCTGTGCTTTTGCAGTAGTACCAATTGCTACAAATCCACAAATAAAAAGGGAAGCCATCCACATTTGAATTATATTTTTCATAACTATTTGGTTTTAAATTAGATATTATTTTTTCGTATGTCTTACTCAAAGATAATAAAAATAATTTACATTAAATTAATATTAAGTTAACATTGAGTTAACATTAAAATATAATCAACTGACTATTAAATAGTTAAATAATAAAATAATTGAAAAATTAACATTGAATGGATATATTAATTCTAATAAAGGCCAAACTTTTACTAGTTTGGCCTTTATTAGACTATAATATTAATTGAGTTCTACCAGTAAGATGAGTTCTATTCCAGCTCTCTCTTCAAAAATTTCCCGGTCAAACTCTTTTTAGACTTCACAATTTCCTCCGGAGTTCCCTGTGCCACAATTTGTCCACCATGTTTTCCTCCTTCCGGTCCTACATCTATAATATGATCGGCTAGTTTAATCACATCCATATTATGCTAAATAATGATAAATGAATTTCCTAAGTCTACTAACTGATTAATAGCATCCATCAAAATTTTCACGTCCTCGAAATGAAGTCCTGTAGTAGGTTCATCAAGAATATAAAGGGTGTTTCCTGTTTGTCTTTTAGACAATTCTGTAGCCAGCTTGATACGTTGTGCTTCTCCTCCTGAAAGTGTGGTGGATTGCTGTCCCAATGTAATATATCCTAAACCTACATCATGTAACGTTTTGACTTTAGCAAAAATCTTAGGAATAGGCTGAAAGAATTCTACTGCTTCATCAATGGTCATATCCAGTACATCGGAAATGGATTTTCCTTTATAACGGACTTCAAGAGTTTCCCTGTTGAAACGTTTCCCGTTGCATGTTTCGCAATGAACATATACATCCGGTAAAAAGTTCATTTCAATGACTTTTAAACCTCCTCCCTGGCAGGTTTCACATCTTCCTCCTTTCACATTAAAAGAGAATCTTCCCGGCTTATACCCACGGATTTTACTTTCCGGCAATTCTGCAAAAAGGTTTCTGATGTCCGTAAACATTCCTGTATAAGTAGCAGGATTGGAACGTGGCGTTCTCCCGATCGGAGTTTGGTCTACATCGACAATTTTATCAATGTTTTCAAGACCTTCAATTTTTTTATATGGCAAAGGTTCCTGAACCGCTCTGTAAAAATGTTTATTTAAGATCGGGTATAAAGTTCCGTTGATCAGGGAAGATTTTCCGCTTCCTGAAATTCCGGTAACCACCACCAGTTTTCCTAAAGGAATATCAAGGGTTACATTCTTAAGGTTATTTCCTGTAGCTCCTTTTAAAAGTATATTTTTACCGTTTCCGGCTCTTCTTTCTGCCGGAATTTCAATTTTTCTTTCGCCATTGATGTATTGAGCCGTAATGGTATCGGCTTTCAACAGGTCTTTTGGTTTTCCCTGCCATAGAATTTCTCCACCGAATTTTCCGGCTCTCGGACCAATATCCAATACCTCATCGGCTTCCAGGATCATATCTTTGTCATGTTCTACCACCAACACGGAATTCCCGATATCACGAAGATTTTTCAAAGAATTGATGAGTCTTTCGTTATCCCTTTGATGCAATCCGATACTAGGTTCATCAAGAATATATAACACATTCACAAGCTGTGACCCTATTTGAGTTGCCAAACGGATTCTCTGTGATTCACCTCCCGAAAGTGTTTTGGAGCTTCTGCTCAGGCTCAAATAATCCAACCCTACATCCAATAAGAACTGAAGGCGGGTTTCAATTTCCTTTAAAATTTCATGAGCAATGATTTTATTTTTCTCAGAGAATTTATCTTTAACATCAATCAGCCATTCTTTCAGATCTGCTAAACTTAATGCATTAACTTCTGCTATATTTTTACCATCGATTTTAAAGCTTAAACTGGAATTTTGAAGACGGCTTCCGTTACATTCCGGGCAAACTTCTTCCGTAGTGAAGTGTCTTTCCAGCAAAATAGCTTCATAAGATTCCCTTTCATCAATAATTTCTTCCATAAACGGAATCAACCCATCAAAACTGATTTTTATCTTTTTGGTAATTCCTGCATATTTAAGGTCTTTATTAAACTCTTTATGACATCCGTTATAGATATAATCCAATGCTTCTTCCGGGATATCTTTCATCGGCGTCGTTAAACCTAAGCCAAAGATTTCAAGGATGCTTTTAATCTGTGAAAGAATCCATTTATTCGATTTAATATCTTCCAAAGGCAATAAACCGCCCTGGTTAATGGAAAGCTTTGGATTATCAATGAAATAGTCAGTATTGATTTTCTTGATTGTTCCCAATCCCTTACAGCTCGGGCAGCTTCCTTTTGGCGAATTGAAGGAAAATGTATTGGGTTCCGGTAATGCCAATGAATGACCGGTTTCCGCATCCATCAGGTTTTTGGAAAAATATTCAATATCTGTTCCGCCCAACTTTTGAATTCCGATGATCCCCTCTCCCATTTCCATCGCTGTTCTCAACGATTTTTCCATTCTGCTTTCAGAGGCATTTTCTCCAATGATCCAACGGTCGATTACAATATCGATGTCGTGGGTTTTATAACGGTCCAGCTTCAGATCATATTCAATATCCTGCAATTCCCCGTCAATTCTTGCCTGTCCGTACCCTTTTTTGGCCATCTGAACAAAAAGCTCATGATAATGTCCTTTTCTTGACCTTACCACAGGAGCCAACAGCATTATTTTTTCGCCTTTATAGTTTTCCTTGATGGTTTCAAGAATTTGTTCCTCCGTATAACTTACAAGTTTTTTCCCCGTGGAAAGTGAATACGCATCAGATACCCTTGCATATAACAGACGAAGGAAATCGTATAATTCCGTAACAGTACCCACTGTTGAACGTGGATTTTTATTGGTGGTTTTCTGCTCGATTGCAATAACCGGAGAAAGACCTTCAATCTTATCGACATCCGGACGTTCTAATCCTCCTAAAAACTGGCGGGCATACGCTGAAAATGTTTCAATATAACGGCGCTGTCCCTCCGCAAAAATGGTATCAAAGGCCAGTGAAGATTTTCCGCTTCCCGAAAGTCCGGTAATCACCACCAGTTCATTACGTGGAATTTTGACGTTAATGTTTTTAAGATTGTGTTCACGAGCTCCGTAAACTTCTATATATTCTGTTGATTTACTCATAATTCGGTGTGATCTGCCTGAAAATCACGATGTGCAAAATTACGGAATTTTATGGAATTTTCTTAGCCAAAGAAATTATAAAAGTTGATGTTTTTAATGAATAAAAATGGCGCCTTATTTAAGATCAAATGAGTTTAATTGTCTACATGTCATGTTGAGCGAAGTCGAAATATCTGAAAATTTTTAATTTATAAAAAAAGACCAGTAAAATTACCGGTCCTATTTATTTCAATTTTAATTTTCAGAAAAATCTGTATCCTCATTACTCACCTTTACCTGGTATTCTATTCCGTCGATCGCTTTGGATATAATCTGGTTTCTAAGAATATTTGCAATATTTTCCCAATAGGCTCTTCCGTAAAATGCATAATTATGAGGAATGATTTCCACTTCAACTGTCCGTACAAATCCTTCTTTCGGCTTATTGCTAATCATAGTCCCTCTTTTTACCCTTACGTCCTTAAGCTCATCTTTCAGAACCATCCTGCAATAATTTTTTACATCTTCCAGGGAAATGATCTTGTCTCTTGTGGTGAGTGCATATTTATAGGCCTGAATGCTGTCTGTTCCTTTTTGTTCCTCAGCTCCACCAATGGTTTCAGTAAGCAATACTAAAGACTGGGATTTCAATTGATTAGAAAGCTCCGTTCCGGGACGCATATGATTGGCCAGAGTACAATGGGTAACCCAAAATGAGGCATACGTATGGTCAGTCTTTTCAACGGGCTCCATAATCACATAATTCAGTTCCTGCCTGATGTTCCTTTTGGCATTATTCACCTTTTGCACCATTGTCTTCATCTTATCGGACATTTCGCTCAGGATACTTTTTACATTATCTCTGTTTAATAAGGAAAAGGCTGCAATCTCATCCCGCGTCAGTTCCAGCACATTGGCGATCATATCTACGGCATTTCTGTTTGTAAAACGCTCCATTCCGCCTTTTCTTACCGTATATAACCCTTTTTTAAGATCATCACTTGGCGTAAAAGGGATTTCTGTATAGATTCTTCCTTCTCCGTCCTGAACTTCATCCACATACAGGAAGTGTTCCCCCTCGTCTGTCACAAGAGGAATATTATTTCCCATGATATCCAAGCTGTATTCTGTTTTCTTCCAGCCTCTGTTGTAAATCGGGAAAGCATTCAGAACAAATGAAAAGTTATCCAGTATTTCTGCAGAAAATTGCGGTGGGAATTCGAAAGTAAGCCATAGATAACGTTTACCATCTATATTTTTGGCAATCTCGTCTTTTCCATTAAGAAAATCCAGATTTTCGGGAAGTTTTCCGGCATCCGAAATCAAAGTATCTGATATTCCGGTAATTTCTATAAACTTATGATGATAAATGCTTTTAATATCTTCTATCGTCTTTGTTTTGATGGATTGCTCGCGGAACATCTGCTCATATCCTTCTGACTGATCATTCTTAAGATAGGTGATGCCTTCTTTTACAAACAAAGGATTGCCGTTACTGTTCACTGTAATATAAGGCAATAACTTATATACAAAATCCAAGTGCTCATATGCAGGATTTGAGCAAAATATGCTGATCTTTTTCGGAAAATTTTCACTGGCATATTTAGTGACATTGATTCCTATGGTAATCTTCCTATAATCTTCCGGCCTTCCCTGAAATCTAGCTACAGGAATTTTATTCAGCCTGTCATCAATGCTATAGCAGGTGTTTCCTACAAACATAACGGAAGTTTGCATTTTATTGATCCTTACATTTCCCACAGGGGTAAAAGGAATATTAATCTGCTTATCCGATTCTGATTTTATAGTGGACGTCATCTGCTTTCTGAAGAAAAATTCCGTATGATCCAATAAGATTTCCGAAGATTCATAAGGAGATATAAAAGCTACTGCGTGAGCAGGAATAGGATGGGTATAAATAGACGGGGTAAGAAGCTTTGCAAGTTTCTCTAAAATACGGGCATTAAC
>NZ_BAAFHL010000096.1:0-5402 GCF_042849955.1 Chryseobacterium barbadense | reverse complement strand
CGTGTATGTCAAAACATAAAAAAAGTACCGTTAAAAAAAATCAACCGCCCAAGACCACCCCCCCGCGCCGCCCCCCCCGGGCGCCCCGAAACTGTTTCTAATATTTTAAAACTTTCTTTCTATCACATAATCCAGCATACTGTGCAGGGATTTTTTGGCTTCTGAATCCGGAAATTCATTCAGAATATCTTTGGCTTTCTGCTGGAAATCTTTCATCACTCCTATCGCATAATGCAGACCTCCTGAGCTTTTTACAAAATTGATCAGCTCTTTTACTCTCTTCTGATCGTTATTATATCGTTTTATGGTATTGAAATAATATTTTCTGTTCTTTTCATCCGCCGTATTCAAGGTGTAGATTAAGGGCAGCGTCATTTTCTGTTCCTTAATATCAATCCCAACAGGCTTCCCGATTACATTTGAACTTAAATAATCAAATAGGTCATCTTTGATCTGAAATGCCATGCCTGTATAAGTTCCGAAATCCTGCATTTTTTTGGCGAGTTTTTCATCGGCATTATTCGAAAGAACCCCGATCTCACAACACGCCGCAATTAAAGTAGCGGTTTTTTGACGAATGATTTCATAATATACGTCTTCCGTAATATCCAGTTTTCTGGCTTTTTCCAACTGAAGAAGCTCGCCTTCCGACATTTCACGGATGGTTCTGGAAATCACGTTTAATAAATCGTAGTCTTTATGGTCTGTAGATAACAAAACCGATTTCGACAAAAGGTAATCTCCTACCAAAACTGCGATTTTATTTTTCCATAAAGCATTAATGGAGAAAAAATTACGTCTTTTAAAACTTTCATCTACCACATCGTCATGTACCAGAGTAGCGGTATGTATCAACTCTATCATAGAAGCACCACGATAGGTTTTTTCATTGACATTACCTACCAGTTTTGCACAAAGAAACACAAACATTGGTCGCATCTGCTTCCCCTTGGTCGTCACGATAAAGCGGGTAACTTTATCCAATAAAGGGACTTTACTCTGCATGGATTCATAAAACTTCTGTTCAAAAAGTTTCATTTCCTCGTTGATCGGTTGCTTGATTTCTTCTACAATATTCGCCACAATCTGTGAATGATAGGTAATTGATTATTAATTCTCACAAAGATAATTTTTTTCAGGCAATTTTAAGAGAAATTTCAAGGTTTGAGCTTTTCTTTTGGAATAAAATAAAAACTTTGCTTTGCGCCACCTAAAGGAGAATTAAATTTTTCACCGGAAATATAGATTCCCTCTTCATTTACGGCTATTCCTTCAATCTGCCCAATGGATAAAGAACTTCCCAAATAATAATGCGTGGGAGATTCTTTAAAGAAGATTCCAGGCCCGGTTTCATTAAAAACATCCAAAAAGACCTCCGTTTTTTTAGTATACCCTATCAGATAAAGCTTTTTATCAAAATAAGAAGCGTCGGTGACTACAAATCCTGTTTTGTAAGATTCTATTTTCTCAGCTTTCTGATTTCCTTCCCTTTGCGGATCAATTACATAATGAGTGGTGGATCTCGAAGACCATTCTTTGGTAAATAAATGGAGCTTTCCATTCAGAAAGACCATCGCTTCCGCATCAAAATTGGTTCCCATATTGTTGGAGGTAAAATCGGATTGCTCCGGATAATAAAAAGAAATGGCTTTGACTTCATCATTATTCACCTCTTCCATTTGAAAAGGAACTTGATATATCTTCAAATCTTTTCTGGCTCCTGCATTGTTTCCGAAATCTCCGATATAAAAATGGCTGCCGTCATTGGTTAATGCTTCCCAATCTTTATTTTCGGCATTAATTTTCAAGATCTTCACAATATTTCCCGAAGATTTATCTATTTCAAAAAGTTCCGGCTGGTTTCCGCTATCATTGAATGTATATAGTTTTCCATTGAAAAAACTCAGCCCGGAATTTTCTTTGATTCGGTCATCAAGGAAAGCCACTTTATATTTTCTTATTTTCAGAAAATCGGTTTGCTGAGCATCTACAGATGAAGAAACAACAATTATAAAAGTCAGAAGAAGCTTTTTCATGTCGCAAAAGTAGAGTTTTAAATTGAATGATCTCTTTAACCAAAAAATTTATGCTTAGGAATACTTTTTATAATTAAAGCTCACATAATTGAAATCAAAGGCTTCCTAAACTTTTGTGATGATCAGGCAGACTTCTTTTGCTTTTCTGAATATTCTTTTTGGTATTGTCTAACTGTTTTTCCTGTTCCGTCATGTCTCCATCCCGGAGCATTGAAAAGGTAGCCGATACGGTCGGACATTTTCAACCCGGGCTGCTTCATATCTTTCCAAATCTTTCTCCATTCGTACAACAGCACAGTATCGGGGTTATTATCCGGCATTTTGGGATATATCCCAAACTTAACAGGAATATCCGGGTCTTCTTTTTCAAAAGTTCCGAAGATTTTATCCCAAATGATCAGGCACATTCCCATATTCCTGTCCAGATATTTGATGTTGCAGGCATGATGAACACGATGATGAGAAGGCGTTACCAGAATATATTCAAGAATGCCCATGCTTTTTACGGTCTGCGTATGCACCCATGTTCCATATACCTGTCCCAATGCATAAACTACCATGATATGCCACGGATTGAAGCCTAAAAAGGCCAAAGGAGAAAAGTATAAATATCGGTAAAGAGGTTGTAAAACGGGGCTTCTAAAACCTGTCGTCAGATTAAAATATTCAGAATTGTGATGGGTAATATGAACCGCCCAGAATGCCCTCGAATGATGATCTACATAATGAAGAATATAATAGGCAAAATCTGTTATGACAAAACAGATCAGCCAATATCCTAATGTAAAATCCCAGGTAAACAAGCGATGATTGTAAAAGAAGAACATCACCCCCATTGCAAAAACTTTCATGATCAAGTCCAAGCCGAAATTCAGCAAAGCAAGATAAATACTCGTTGCAACGTCTTTTCCGTTGTATAATTTGGCTTCGGAAAAATGGCTGTAAATCATTTCGGCAAAAATAACGATGGCGTGTAAAGGAATTGCCCATGCATAAACATTTTCCAGTCCATCTTCACCGAGAAAATAATCCATCATTGTATTAGTTTATACAAATGTAGGATTTTAAGATTTTTTAAGGGTATTTTTTGAGTTTTTTAAGCAAATTTTAATCCGCGGTTTTATTGGCTAACTGGCCGCATGCCGCATCAATATCTCCTCCCCTGCTTCTTCGGATCATCACGGTAATTCCGGCATTCTCAAGCTGACGAACATAATTTTCCTCCGCCTGCTTATTACATTGGTCATATTTTCCGTCTCCTATCGGGTTATACTGAATTAAATTCACCTTGGATGGAACCTGCTTACAGTATTTGATCAGTGCTTTAATATCTTCATCCTTATCATTGATATCTTTCCAGACACAATATTCGAAGGTGACCACTGAACCTGTTTTCTGGTACCAGTATTGAAGCGCTTCCATAATATCCGTTAACGGGAACTTATCGGAGAAAGGCATGATTTCATTACGCTTGGATTCAATAGCTGAGTGCAATGATAAAGCTAATTTCACGCGAAGTTCATCATCAGCAAGCATTTTGATCATTTTAGGAATCCCGGAGGTAGAAACGGTGATTCTTCTCGGGGACATGCCCAAACCTTCCGGCTGGGTAATTTTTTTAATGGCTTCCACCACATTTTTGTAATTCATCATCGGCTCTCCCATTCCCATAAAAACGATATTGGAAAGCGGTCTGTCGAAATACAGCTTACTTTGCTTGTCTATTAAAGCAACCTGGTCTACAATTTCGGCCACTTCAAGATTTCTCATCCTTTTCAGCCTTGCCGTAGCACAGAATTCACAGTTTAAGGAACATCCAACCTGGGAAGAAACACAGGCTGTCGTTCTTGTTTCGGTAGGAATAAGAACAGATTCCACCATTAATCCATCATGAAGCTTTACTCCGTTTTTGATGGTTCCGTCTGAGCTTTTTTGAAGCTGATCCACAGAAACCGGATTGATGGTGTATTCTTCGGAAATTCTTTCACGAAGTTGTTTAGAAAGATTCGTCATTTCATCAATGGAATGGAGGTTTTTACTCCATAGCCAGTCATAGACCTGTTTCGCACGAAACGGCTTTTCTCCTAAAGACACAAAGTAATCTTTAAGCTGGTCCAGTGATAAAGTTCTGATATCTTTCAAAATATTTTTGACTATAGCTTTTAAATTATAAATTTTAGATTGAAATCCTTTATAAAAGTTGGAACCAATCTAAAATTTATAATCTATCATTTAAAATGAATTACAAAATAAGCATTGCATCCCCGTAAGAATAGAATTTATACTTTTCTTTTACGGCTTCTTCATAAGCATGCATTACAAAATCTCTTCCTGCAAATGCTGCAATCATCATAATAAGAGTAGATTTTGGCGTGTGGAAGTTGGTAATCATAGAGTTAGCCACTCCAAAATCGTGGGGCGGATAAATGAATTTATTCGTCCATCCGTGGAATGCAGAAATCTTCTTGTTGGAAGAAACGGATGTTTCCAACGCTCTCATCGTTGTAGTACCTACCGCACAAACTCTTCTGTGTCCTTCCACTGCTCTGTTGATGATCTCAGCATTTCTCTCATCAATGAATACTTCTTCAGATTCCATTTTATGCTTAGAAAGATCTTCCACTTCGATCGGGTTAAAAGTTCCCAACCCAACGTGAAGAGTGATTTCAGCAAAATCAATTCCTTTGATTTCTAATCTCTTCATTAAATGCTTAGAGAAATGTAACCCTGCAGTAGGTGCAGCTACCGCTCCTTCTATTTTAGCATAGATGGTTTGATATCTTTCAGCATCTTCAGGCTCAACAGCTCTTTTGATATATTTAGGAAGCGGGGTTTCGCCCAATTCTTTCAATTTTGCTCTGAATTCTTCATAAGAACCGTCGAATAAGAATCTTAAGGTTCTTCCTCTTGAAGTGGTGTTATCAATAACCTCAGCCACTAAAGACTCATCTTCTGTGAAGAATAGTTTGTTACCAATTCTGATTTTTCTCGCAGGATCTACCAAAACATCCCAAACACGGGTTTCCTTATCCAATTCTCTCAAAAGAAATACTTCGATTTTAGCACCGGTTTTTTCTTTATTTCCATACAGACGTGCAGGGAAAACTTTAGTATTGTTGAAAATGAACAGATCTTTCTCATCAAAATAGTCTACCACGTCTTTGAACAGCTTGTGCTCAATCGTTTGAGTTTTTCTGTCCAAAACCATTAGTCTTGCTTCGTCTCTGTGTTCTGATGGGTGTTCTGCCAATAATTCCGCAGGAAGATCAAAATTAAAATCGGATGTTTTCATTTTTTAAATTACGGTTTAAAAATTAGGAAAACTACAAGGTGTAATTTTCGAGCTGCAAATATACGACATTCGAT
>NZ_BAAFHL010000095.1:0-5413 GCF_042849955.1 Chryseobacterium barbadense | reverse complement strand
ACCCTGCAGTTTTCAGGAATTGCTTTTTCCAATGTTTCAGGAGGTAAAGCCTTTATTTGATCTATAATGCTTTCGCAGGCATCAATAAGTTTGTCTTCAAATTCCTTGGTAAGAAAAATAGGACTTTCGGAAATTCTGAAAGCAGGCTCCAAACCACTTTTTTGTTTTAAAATTTCTTTAAGCTGCTGGTATTTTTCCTGTGAAAATTCCTTGTTAAACTGTTCTCTGTATTTGGAAATCATATTTTTTTTACTTTGTGATTTTAAAAAATCGAGCAATATTGCTCGATTTATAGGTTATTATTTTAAGATGTTTCAGCTTTGTTCAGCAATACTGATTGCATTATTTACAACATGCTTTTTAATATTGTTATGCTGAGCGAAGTCGGAGCATCTCATATTTACAGACTAAAGTATCCTAAGCCATTACAGCTACACCTTTCAAAATACTTTTCTTGGCAAATTGCAGGAATCTTGGAAGAATCTGATTTCTTGTAAGAATAATCTTATCTTCATCATCCATTCTGTCCAGTGTTTCAAGATATTTTTCCATTCCGAAGTTTTCGATCATGGCTTCTTTGTTCTTTTCATCTTTCAGGTTTTCAAGCATTCCTTCCGGATTTGCTTCCGGGTGGAACTGTGTTCCGAAAATCTCGTCAGAAAAACGAACTGCCATTACCGCTCTTTCCAGATTAATGTGAGGACGGAATTTCTCAATCGCAACGATCTTCATTCCTAATTCTTCAAAGCGGGCGGTATCAGGCTCAATAAACTGGTAGGCTCTTGAATCTACCGCATAAAAAGGGTCCGGAAGGTTTTTAAATAAAAATTCCTGTTCTCCCTCTTCTGTTTTGTGAACCGGCATTACCCCGAAAGAATAGGATTTTCTTTTGCAGATATTTCCCAATTCCCAATGAATACTGGCCAATTGGAATGAATGGCAGATTAAGAACAGATATTTTTTATTTTCGTTGTACTTATTGTGCTCATACACTGCATCCAGGAAATTTCCATATTTTTCTTCCCATTCAAAACCTTCTTTGTGCGGTGTTCCCGGACCTCCTGAAGAAATAAAGATGTCAAAATCTTCAATATTCGGCATTTCATTTTTATACCTCACATCAAAGGTTTGTATACTTACGTTTTCTTCCGAACTTTGCTGGAATGCCTCAGAAATCTCTCTAATGTTTCTAAACCCCTGATTGACATGGTTGTTGTTCAAATCCAACAAAGCCATTCGAATATCTTTCATACTACTTCATATTTTTGGCAAAGTTATCAAAAAATTATGAAGCGGGTTCACCGTGTGTTATGCCATACTCAGTTTCAGAGATCATATAATCCACCACTTTGGTAAGATCACCGGTTTCATTGAATATTTTAAGCTGTCTGTCCGCACCGGTTCCGTTTTGCAAGATCGTCCATGCATATTCCACTTCTTTTCTGCATCCCAGATCATCCACTACGTCATCAATGAATTCAAGAAGCTCTTTTAAAAGATCAGGATAAGGGACAGATTCTTCTTTTCCAAAGTCGATAAGGTGGGCCTCAATTCCGCTTTTAGAAGCGCGCCATTTGTTTTCATTCAGCAATAATCTTCTATAGCTTCTGAAGCTTAAATTCTGCTGATGGAGTTTGTAGATTTTTGCCACTAAACTTTGCATGATTGCGGCTAAACATACCGTTTCGTCAATTCTCAATGGCATATCGCAAATTCTGAACTCAATGGTAGGGTAGAATGGGTGTACTCGTAAATCCCACCAGATTTTCTTGGCATTGTCAATAGTTCCGGTTTTCACCAAAAGATCAACGTAGCTGTCAAATTCCGCTAAGGAGTTAAAATAGCTTGGAATCCCTGTTCTTGGGAATTTGACGAAGATTTCCTGTCTGTAAGACTTGAACCCCGTGCTTCTTCCGATCCAGAAAGGGGAATTGGTAGAAAGGGCATACACGTGAGGAAGGAAATAACGCATGACATTCTGAATTCTTACCCCTTCTTCACGATTCGGAATACCAATGTGAACGTGCAGTCCGAAAATAAGGTTACCCCGTGCCACATCACCCATATCGTCTACAATTTTGTGGTAACGTTCACCATCTGTTATCGTGTTGTGTTCCCAGTTTGAAAACGGATGTGTTCCGCCTCCTGAAACGCGGAGTCCCTGCTCATGGGCAATATTGATCAAATGTCTCCTTAAATTGGTAAGCTCTGTTCTTGCTTCCTGAATATTCTGGCAGATGCCGGTTTCCATTTCAACCATGGATTCGTGCATTTCATGTTTCAGGTTTTCACTTAAAACTGCTTTTCCACCCTCAATAATTTTCGAAACATGAGACACAAGATCCCTGCTCTCAACATCAATGATTTGATACTCTTCTTCGATTCCGATAGTAAATTGATGCATTTTTTTTCTGTGTTTATATTTTTAACAATAATGGTTATTTAGCCGAATCCTTTACAAAAGTTCCCCAGGAAATATTAGGTTTCCCCGGAACATATTCTTGGGCTTTTTCAATAGCCAGTTTGGCAGCGTGCTCTACGATCCATGCGAAGTTGTCTTCTCCTACAGAATTTCTGTCGGCATCCGGTGCAGGATTGCAGAAATCAATAGCATAAGGAATCCCGTCTCTTACGGCAAATTCTACGGTGTTGAAATCATATCCTAAAGCTTCATTCATTTTGATCGTATAATCATGAATGGTTTTTAATAATTTTTCCAATTCTTCTCCCTGTGTCTGATGAGTGGTTGCATATCGTAAATGATGCGGATTTCTAGGCTCATAAGGCATGATATGAACATATTTCTTTCCTAAGCAATACACTCTGTAATAGTCTTGAAAAATAATCTCCTCCTGAACCATCATTACCAATTGTTCCGTTTCGCCTAATTTGGCCCACATATCTTCAGGATTTTCCACCCTGTATACATTTCTCCAGCCTCCGCCATCATGGGGCTTCATATATGCAGGGAAACCAACATAGTTGAAAATATAATCCCAGTCATGGGGGAATTTTAAATTTCTGAATGAGGTTTCTGAGGTATTGGCAGGCCTTTCATGCGAGGGAAGCAATACTGTTTTAGGAAGTGGAATTCCCAGTTTCGTCATCAAAGCATTATTGAAGAATTTTTCATCGGCACTCCACCAGAATGGATTATTGATTACATAGGTTCCGTTCAATGCCGCATTCTTCAGATAGGCTCTGTAAAAGGGAACGTCCTGCGAAATTCTGTCAATAATTACTGCATAGCCATAATCCGCACCTTGTTCCAGCTTGTCTATGTTTACGGGTTCAGCAATAATTTCTCCACCACCCAATTCATTTACCTTGTCTATAAATGCCCAAGGAAATGTATCTTCCATTCCAAATAGAATTCCCACTTTTTTTGTCATAATTGTTGTTTTTAAGGTTGTATATTAATATTTCTAATTAAATTTTCAGGAAAAGAAAGCCCCTACGAATGTCGGGAACACCATTCTCCATAATGGCCAGTCGTGATTGATCCATTTCCGTTCATCATACCAGAAATCAATTCCTTTGGAACTTAATATGTCTGCCATTTCAAGGTTTTTGTCTTTGCAGATATCCTGATCGGAGGTGCTTAATACAATGTGCATATGTTTATATTTCCATGCCTCATCATTTTTTACAAACTCTCTCGGGCAATTGAAGTACACCAGGTCATCAGAATATCCATCCATAAAATTACGGATGCTGAATGCTCCCGAGAGGCAGAACAGATGAGACACCACATCAGGAAATCTGAATGCAAAATTAGCGGCATGATAGCCTCCAAAACTGGCTCCGGCTACCGCAACGCGAAGGGTTTGATGGAGCTTCTGGATATAGGGAATAAATTCCTTAATTAAAAATTGTACATATAGTTCATAATTCTTTATTCTTTGTTTCGGCGATATTTTTTCATCATAAAAGCTCCATGCGTCAATGGTCTGAATGTTATAAAGCTTTACTTTTCCCTGTTCGATAAACCAATTGATACTCCCATTGAGATGAAAATCATGGTTTTGGGTGTACTGTCCCTGAGAAGTCGGAAACATCACAATCGGATATCCATAATGTCCGGTTACTTCTACTTTAAGGCTGGTTCCCAATAGATGTGAATAATAGTCGGTATGTTCTATTTGCGGCATGCTTTAAATTATAAATGATAATTAATTAATTTTGATAGTTATAACTTATAACTCATAACTCTAACTTGTAGGTTTTCCTTTGGGTGGAAGAATGTTCAACATATCGGCCTGGATTTTTTCAGCAGCGCTGTCAAGTCTTTTCTGCACTATCGTAGAATCATTGGATTTGTAAACAATTCCTACATGATAATCGATAGGTAAAAATTTAGCTACCTCATCGCATTCAAATGCATTGTAATCCGGTTCTTTATCTTTGATCAGGGCAACAATCAACCCTGAATAATACCCTGTGGGTTTAGATACTTCATAATGTTTGCCTCGTAAAAGAGCGTCTTCAATTTTGGCCCATTCTCTCCAGATATTGATACTGCTCGATGCTTCTACAAGGTCCGGAATATGAGCGCCTCCAACTCTGGATGAGGTTTCAAGGAAATACCATTTTCCATCATCTTTGCTACGGATAAATTCTGTATGGGTAGCTCCGTTCAATAGTCCGAAACTGGAAAGCACTTTGGCATTCACCTGTTCCAGAGACTTAAATTCATCGGAATATCTTCCCAAAGTCTTGCTTCTGAACACGCCTCCTTCATGAGAAACCTGCATGGGAGGGGCAAGATATTTAGAAGCTGAAGTGAAAACAATTTCTTTATTAAAGGTTAAACTGTCTACATGATACACATCTCCGGGCTTAAAACTTTCCAACAAAAATAAATGGCGTTCCTCTCCAAGAGCATCCAACGCTTCCCAAAGCTGTTCTTTGGTCGTGATTTTTTTGATTCCTGATGCAGAGGCTTCGGAACGGGGCTTCAAAACCCATGGAGCAGCAACTTTCTCTATGAATTGATTGACTTCATCATTATTGAAAACAGCAGTGAATTCCGGGACATTGATTCCCGAATCTTTGGCTTTTTGTCGCATGGCAAGCTTATCCCTGAAATAACGATGCGTAGTCTGACCCATTCCGGGAATACGGAATGTTTCCCTGATCAGTGCTGCTTTTTCTACATCATAATCATCCAATGCAACCACAGCGTTTACTTTTCTCGTCTGCATCAAATGGGAAAATCCCTGAATAAGATGATCCAGATTCCAAACGGAAGGCTTCAGTTCAGGCATATAAAATACCTCATCAATGGCATGCCAGGGCCAGTTTTTTTCTTTGAGATTTTCGGATGTTACCAGGATTATTTTATTACCGAGCTTCTTCATTTCGTCCATAAAATCATAGCCCTTATAATAGCACGAAATACATACTATAGTTT
>NZ_BAAFHL010000094.1:0-5654 GCF_042849955.1 Chryseobacterium barbadense | reverse complement strand
CCATATAACCATCCGGCAATATACTACATTTGGCCCAAATTAAAAAAAATGACATTTTCTCATCTATTACAAAAAATAGTACAGGATCATGGAACTCATGCCAAATGGCTGAATACGCTTTCTTTTATGGAAAATGCAGGTGCACGCAAAATTTCCGCCTGTGAACACCATTCCAAAGTCAGCTTGATTCAATTGAAACATGCTGCTGAAGAACACCGTCATGCCTATTATCTCAAAAAACAGATCGGGAAGATCAACCCGGAATTATGCAATACTTATGAAAGCAATGAATTGCTTGCCTCCCATGCCACCAGGCAATATCTGCATTCATTAGACATTCAAACCTGCCGCTATCTTCGAAATACTTTTGAGCTTACCAAAGAAGAATTGAGATATGCAGCCTACCTGTTTGTAACCTACGCCATTGAAGTTCGGGCAGATGAGTTGTACCCGGTCTATCAGGATATACTCACCAAAGAATCCTCAAAAATTATGGTAAAATCCATTATTCTTGAAGAAGAAGGTCATTTGGAAGAGATGATCAGTCAGCTGAACGGTTTCTCTCCGGATTGGAAATTGCATGCCAATCATATTCTTAAAATAGAGCAAAAGCTTCATGACCAATGGATCAGTACAATTGCCCAGGAAGTATAAAAGACAATGAGTAACCATTTCCATTTTCAAGCCGCTTTAAATAAAAGAAAAAAGGAAGGCACCTTAAGGTCGCTACGCTTACCTTCTGATGGAATAGATTTTTATTCCAATGATTATCTTGGACTGGCCAGAAATGCAGAGCTGCAAAACCTATTGTTGCACCAGATCAAAGGAGAGCCGAAATTGTTAGCCGGAAGTACGGGGTCTAGGCTGATCAGCGGAAACAGCACTGAAGTTATGGAGATTGAAAAATTTATTGCAGAACAGCATCAATATCCATCTGCCTTGCTTTTTCAATCGGGATATAATGCCAATTTGGCTTTATTATCGACGTTGCCCAATCGCCATGACACTATTATTGCAGATGAGCTGATTCATCGTTCTGTACATGACGCCTGCAAAATGTCTAATGCCACTAAATTAAAATTCAGGCATAATGATCTTGAAAATCTGGAAGAAAAGCTGAAAAAACAAAAAGGACATTGTTATATCGCTGTTGAAAGCCTTTATTCTATGGATGGCGATTTGGCTCCGCTTAAGGATATTGCGGCATTAGCTGAACAATATTCTGCTTCCCTGCTGGTAGATGAAGCCCATGCTTTTGGAGTTTTTGGAAACGGCTTGGTGGATCAGCAGCAATTACAGGATAAGGTTCTGGCAACGGTAGTAACATACGGAAAAGCTCTCGGTGCTCATGGAGCAGCTATCTTAACAAATGAATTGATCAAAGATTACCTGATCAACTTTGCATCGCCTTTTATTTACAGTACTTCACCTCAAAACTGGCAATGGAAAACCATAAAAAACAATTATAACTATCTCAAAACTACACAGATCTCAAACCGGTTAATGGAAAACATCAGAACTTTCAGAAATCAGGATTTGCCAACGCCTTCATCTGAAATCAGCCCTATACAGGCTATCATTATTCCTGATGTCATTAAGTTAAAATATATACAACAGGTATTATTGGAAAAAGGATTTCTCACTTATGCTATATGCAGCCCGACCGTGAAGCCCGGAACCGAGAGACTTCGAATCTGCCTGCACAGCTTCAATACCGAAGAAGAGATCATGGAACTGACCCAAATCATTCAACATAACATCTGATGAAAGAGAGACTTTTCATAACGGGAATAGGAACCGGAGTAGGTAAAACTATCTGCTCTGCGGTTCTGACCCGGTATTTTGGCGCTGATTACTGGAAGCCCATACAATCCGGTGACCTGCATTATACGGATAGCATGACTGTGAAAAATCTGGCAGGTAAAGAGGTGGTTTGCCATCCCGAAACTTATCGTCTGAAATTGGCTGCATCTCCACACCAGTCTGCCGCAGAAGAAGGAATTTCTATTCAAGTAAAGGATTTCAGTTTGCCGGAAACTTCTAAACCCCTGATTATAGAAGGAGCAGGAGGACTGATGGTTCCTCTTTCCAATACAGAATACATCATTGATCTTATTGAAAAACTCAATATCCCGGTAGCCCTGGTTGTAAAAAATTACCTCGGGTGTATCAATCACAGTTTACTATCGATCATGATGATCAGGCAAAGGAGCCTGCATTTGAAATATCTCATTCTCAACGGAGGTTTTCCTCGAGATACAGAACGTATTATCTGTGATCAGGTAAAAAAAGAAGAAACAGCTATTATCAGGATACCGGAGTTTAATCCGCCCACCCGGGAAAATATGGATATCCTATTAGAAAATTTAGAATTATACCATGAGTAAAAAAACAGAACTTAGAAACAACTGGACTAAAGAAGAAATAGAAGCGATCTACCATTTGCCTCTAATGGAGCTTATCTATAAAGCGGCAACCGTACACCGTGAATGGCACGATCCTTCAGCAGTACAGATTTGCACTTTATTATCCATTAAAACAGGAGGCTGCCCGGAAGACTGCTCTTATTGCGGACAGGCTGCCCGTTACCACACCAATATTAAAGTACAGGCTCTTTTGCCTACTGAAACCGTTATTGAACATGCAAGGAAAGCTAAAGAGGGCGGTTCATCCCGTTTCTGTATGGCAGCCGCATGGAGAGAGGTAAGGAATAACAGGGATTTCGACCGAGTGATTGATATGGTAAAAGGAGTAAACGACTTGGGATTGGAGGTCTGCTGTACCTTGGGAATGTTAACGGAAGAGCAGGCAGCCCGCCTTCAGGAAGCAGGACTGCATGCCTATAACCACAATCTTGACACTTCGGAACAGTATTATGAGGAAATAATTTCCACCCGTACTTTTGATAACAGAATCAACACCATAAACAATGTAAGAAAGGCAGGAATTACCGTTTGTTCAGGAGGCATCATCGGATTAGGGGAAACGAACAGAGACAGAATATCCATGATTCTCACGCTGGCCACCATGCCGAAACATCCGGATTCCGTTCCGGTGAATGCTTTAGCAAGAGTAGCAGGAACACCTTTGGAAAATAATCCTAAAGTAGATACCTGGGAAATGGTAAGAATGATCGCAACAGCAAGAATTGTAATGCCTGCTTCTGTGATCCGTTTGAGTGCAGGACGTATAGAAATGGACGAAACCGAGCAGGCCTGGTGTTTTATGGCAGGAGCCAATTCCATATTCACAGGAGAAAGAGAGACCTTATTGGTTACACCAAATCCCGGAGTTTCCGAAGATATGCAGATGCTTACCAATTTAGGCTTGAAACCGATGGTTAAAGAAAGTATACCAACAACATGCACAACGAATTAAAGAAACGAGACAGGGCAGTTAACTGGCATCCGTACACTCAAATGCAGACCGCAGAAGATGCCATTCCTATTATTCGTGGGAAAGGGGTTTACCTTTATGATAATGAGGGAAAGAAATATATTGATGCAGTTTCCTCATGGTGGGTTACGCTTCATGGCCACGCCCATCCTTATATTGCCCAGCGTGTCAGTGAACAGCTCAATACACTGGAACAGGTTATTTTTGCAGGATTTACCCATGAACCGGCTGTTCTGCTTTCAGAAAACCTGCTGAGACTGCTTCCTGATCATCAGCAAAAGGTTTTTTATTCCGATAACGGTTCTACAGCTGTTGAAGTTGCATTAAAGATGTGCATTCAATATGCCCATAATCAGGAAAAGACCAAAACAAAAATACTGGCTTTCAGAAATGCTTATCATGGAGACACCTTCGGTGCCATGTCGGTAAGTGGAAGAAGTGTCTGGACACATCCATTCAGGGATTTGCTTTTTGATGTTGTATTCATTGATGTTCCCACTTCGGAAAATATAACCGGCTTAAAACAGCAGATTCATGAAATAAAAGATGAGATTGCCTGTTTTATTTATGAGCCTTTGGTACAGGGAGCTGCAGGAATGCTTATGCACAAAGCCGAAGATCTGAGTGAACTGATGAGATTCTGCAGAACACAGGAAATCCTTATGATACAGGATGAAGTATTCACAGGCTTTGGCAGGACCGGGAAATTATTCGCTGCTGATTATTTATCTGAACAACCTGACATCATGTGCTTTTCAAAAGGTCTGACAGGCGGGACCATGCCTATGGGAATTACCACCTGTTCTGACGCCATTTACAATGCTTTCTTGTCTGAAGACAAATACAAAACCCTTTTCCATGGGCACTCTTTTACCGCCAATCCTTTAGCATGCTCAGCGGCGTTAGCAAGCATGGAATTGCTATTAAGCGAAACCACTCAATCCGATATCCGCAGGATAACAGAGCAGCATCGTCAATTTACAGAAGTCCTTAGAACATGTAAGCAGGTTGAAAATGTAAGACAGACAGGAACTATTCTGGCATGGGAATATAAAACAGAGAAAGAGGCCTCTTATTTTAATGAGACAGGAAAAATGTTGTATGATGAATTTCTGCAAAAAGGAATTCTTATCCGCCCATTAGGAAATATCCTGTATCTGGTTCCCCCTTATTGCATTACTAAAGAAGAGCTCGATTTTGTATATGCCCAGATTCTGGAGATCAGTTCCAGTTTTGAGCATCTGAAAACTGGTGTTGATGCGGGATGCTCCCACTTCCTACAGGAAAGATAAAGAAGTTATTCATACCGCTTATTTCGGCATCTATAAGTGAACCTGAAAGAGTGGTATGGCTTTCTTTCTTCAGGATAACATCAAGAGTTAGCACCGGGTCTTTCTGAATCATGAAGAAACTTCCTAAAATATTGATAATTTCATACGTATTGAAAAATTCTGCGTATTCATTATTTTTTTTATTAGGATTAAAAAACCTCATTGTCAGATGACTGGAAATTCCAGCTCCTGAAATTTTACCCGCTACAATCTTCTGATCCATAATAAAATGAGTAAGCCCTGTTATAACACTTACTCCTTCGTTGATGCTTACTATATAAACACTCTCTATTTTCTTAGCCTTCCAAAAGCGGCCTAGCAAAGTTTGTATATTCATATCAATGCCGGGAAATCCTTAGTAATAAATTTTCCTGTTTTGTATTTTTAATACTTTATTCTTTTCCATATTCTTAATGACCCTGATCACGGTCTCCACCCGCAATCCAGTTAATGAAGCCATTTGTTGTCTTGTTAAAGGAATCTGGAAGGAGTAGGGCTTTTTATCTTCATGATAGCTTTTGAGGTAATCCATAAATAATTTCAATTTGGATTCCGGGCTCTGGAAAGACAGATTATACAGCATAATATACTTATAATACATTCTTTCCGCAAGACATTGATAAATATTGACGCTGACTTCAGGATTCTCCTGGATCAGTTTCAAAAAATGAGATTTGGGCAATTTAATAATTTTGCTGTCATCAATAGCTACAGCGTTCATAGGATAAGGCCGGTCTATAAAAAGAAGGGATTCTCCAAAGCTCTGCCCATCAGAAAATAAATTCTGAATAAATTCTTTACCGTCCTCATTATAATTATTCAATTTTACTTTACCCTGCAGAATCTGGAAATAATAGAGTGGGGATTCTCCTTCCCGAAAAATAATTTCATTCGCCTCATATTTTCTGACTTCTGCTCCTAATGAAA
>NZ_BAAFHL010000093.1:0-5755 GCF_042849955.1 Chryseobacterium barbadense | reverse complement strand
TTTTAAAAAAATCAAAAGACAAGAATTGAAAACCATTAAAGGAGGTATCGACTGCAGAGGCGGTCAGCTATGCCTGATCAACGGAAAATGGGAATGCAGACCTTATGATGGATGCGGCGGAGGAAATCAACCTTAATTCAAGTATAACCCAATTACTTTATTATGAAAAATCTAAAAAAAATCTCAAGAGATCAGTTAAAAGGTATTAACGGCGGAGCCTTAAGCTGCTCCGAAGCATGCTGCCCGCCTCCGGGAATCAAAAGATGTCCGTGGATTGTTTGTGTAGCACCATGTGATATATTAAGCTAAAGCAATAATCTATTCATTTAGAAATAAAAAAACCTTAGAATTTGATTCTAAGGTTTTTAAGATTGTAAATTTCTAATTAAAAAATGAAGGAAAATTCCTATGCCAATACAATAAATTATAAAATAATGAAAGGTGTAGAATATATTAGCTATTGGTGTTACTGGAGACATATTCCCAGTAAATATTGAAGATATGCTATAAGGAAGTAATGTTGCAAAAGTCCAAAAATTGTTTTTATCTAATTCTTCTTTTTTAGCTTTATAATAGTGGAGTTCATTTTTAAGGTAATTTATATCTTTACTTATTACTGTTCCGAATTTCATAGAATCCAATTCTGCCTGACTTCCACTTCTATTCAGTTTCTTTTTTAAAATGCCTTTCTTATCAAATACATAGATATTTGCCATTAAGTCCCTGCTAGGAATATCATAATTATAATCTGTATATAGTATATTACTTTTTGTAAAAGTTAATTGCTTTAGTTCTTTTAATTGTTTGTTTGAGATACTATGATTTGAGAGTTTAATATTTTCAAGATATTTAAGCTCATAAGGAATATTTTTCGAATCATTAATCCACTCATTAATAACTAATTGTTTTCGATTCATATGTATAGCAGTTTTGAATTCAAAACTAGTTGGATTACTTTTGAGCATTAAAGTATATAAAAACGGAAATACTACTAAATGTAAAGTTAATATAATTGAAAGAGATGAAATTGCATATTTGGATTTCTTATACTGTTCATATTTAGAAATCCTGTACAAAAATGCACAAAATGAAAGAATAATTAATATCAAAAGTATTGTTGAAAAAACTTCACCAAGTCCAAATGAAATGGTAATTAAAGTTAATGGAATCATTTAACAATTTTAATATAAAATAAACCATAAAAATAATCAAAATATGGTTAGTCGTAATTAAGATACTTTACAATTATATCTTTATATAATAGATTATTTTGAAGTACTTTCTTTTATATAAAAAAAACCTTAGAATTTGATTCTAAGGTTTTTTTTCGCGGAGAGTGAGGGATTCGAACCCCCGGACCTGTTACAGTCAACAGTTTTCAAGACTGCCGCAATCGACCACTCTGCCAACTCTCCTTCAACTCCGGCTATACCTTCGTTTTCAGTGGTGCAAATATAGGATGTTTTTTATTTCTGACAAAACAGTTTGACAATCTATTTTCGAGAATTTTCTGACAAATAAAACTCTTCGATTGCTTGAAGGGCTTTATCTTATAACTCCTACAAATGTTTATGGTAAATGGTTTCATATCTTTTATTTTGTTGGTAAGCAAACTTAAGGTTATTCCGTAACCCTTTAATGATTAACACATTATTCGTTTTTAAAGGAATAATTATTGCTCTTCACAAATAATCTCTTATCCTTACAGAAACATGAAAATAGCAACTTACAATGTTAATGGAGTTAATGGGCGCTTACCTGTTTTATTAAAATGGCTCAAAGAAGCTCAGCCCGATATTGTTTGTCTTCAGGAGCTTAAAGCCCCGCAGGAACGGTTTCCGATAAAAGAAATCAACGATGCAGGATATCAGGCCATCTGGCATGGTCAAAAAAGTTGGAACGGCGTTGCTATTCTTACAAAAGGTCTTGATATTACCGAAGTACAGAGGACTTTGCCCGGTGATCCTGAAGACCTTCAAAGCAGATATATTGAAGCCATTATCGATCAGATAGTGATCTGCTGTCTTTATCTCCCCAATGGCAATCCTTACCCGGGACCTA
The DNA here is from genome assembly GCF_042849955.1 of Chryseobacterium barbadense. Taxonomy (NCBI): domain Bacteria; kingdom Pseudomonadati; phylum Bacteroidota; class Flavobacteriia; order Flavobacteriales; family Weeksellaceae; genus Chryseobacterium; species Chryseobacterium barbadense. The sequence goes on along the minus strand of NZ_BAAFHL010000093.1, from coordinate 3,694 downwards.
AATTTGACTATAAGCTTTCATGGATCAAGCGCCTTCAAAAAAGGACCAACGAGCTCATCAAAATGGAATTACCAGCGATTGTGATCGGTGATTTTAATATTATTCCGGAACCGAGAGACGTCTATAAACCGGAACGATGGGAGAATGATGCTTTGTACAGAATGGAGGTAAGAAAAGCATATCAACAATTACTGGCTAAAGGATGGACAGATTCCATCCGGAGGCTTTTTCCTGAAGAGACCGTTTATACATTCTGGGATTATCTTTATAAGGCCTATGAGCGTAATGCCGGAATCAGACTTGATCATATTTTGCTCAGCCCTTATCTGACTAACAGTCTACAATCCGGGGGTGTGGACAGCCATGTCCGCGGTTGGGAAAAAAGCAGTGATCATGTGCCGGTGTGGATTGAAATTGAGAAGTCTGGACAAAAAAAATAACCGGTTATAGGGTAAAAAAATAAAAAAGAGGCCAGAGCCTCTCTTTTTTTCTGTATTCAATGACCTTGAAAGACCAATTCACTTCTTTATATTGATTTGTGTTTTTTCAGGTTTTCAAGAAGTTGGCTAAAGGCCATACATACACCTATATTAATTTCATCACTTGTGTTCTTATATCGCTGCAGTGTTTATTGGCAGCCATATACTATTACTCTTTAAGGAGCTTGTTATCATCTGTGTTTTTGTTGATACAAAGTAACAACATTGCCTCCTATTTTTTCTAATAAACAGCATAGATATATATCGATAAAACGATAGATATTTATCGATGAAAAGGTTTTAATAATGGAAAAGAAGAAAATGGTTTTTAGAAATCCTAGATTTTATGATGAGTTTTGATAAGATCAATAAGTTCCACAAGGTTTTCGATCTTCAGTTTCTCAAAGATATTTTTTTTGATTGTACTCACCGTATTTTGCTTGATATCCAAATGATTGGCAATTTCAAGATTACCATATCCTTCTGCATACAGCTCTGCAATCTGCAATTCTCTTTTGGTTAAAAGACCGAGCGGATTAATGGCATTGGGATTGTTCGCAAATTGTACCAACAGGCCCTGAACAACGGCAGAAAAATATTCTCCTTTATTGACGATGCTTTGAATTGCATTTTTAACTTCCTCCTCTTCGCTCAGTTTGCTTAAGTACCCATTGGCTCCGGCATTAATGTACTTAAGTGCATACAAATCCTCCTCAAGTCCGGAAAAGATCAGGATTTTAATATCCGGGCGAGCACTTTTTATCTGGGGCAGGATATGAAGACTGTTACCTCCGGGGAAATGGGCATCAATAATGGCTATTTCTACATTTTTGCTCTGCACCTCTTCTACAATCTGCTGTAAAGATGAAGTTTGATAAATTTTAGCATTGGGAATGATTTCATTGATGGTGAGCGCCATTCCCTGCCGTACAATGCCGTGGTCATCAGCTAAAAGGAAGGTAATTTCCCTGTTTTCAATTGGTAATTCCATTATTGCTACTATTTAAATTGATCTTGAATGTCACTTTGGTTCCTTCGTGCAGCTTACTTGAAATTGATATTTTACCGTCAAAAAGCTCTACAATTTCTTTACAAAGGTTCAGTCCCAAGCCGGCTCCCACATTATCAATCTCATCAGATACTATGCCCTGATAATAGGGTTCAAAAATTTTCTCCACATCAGATTCGGATATTCCTACACCGGTATCCTGCACCACAGCAGTAAGGGAAACTCTATCCCCGCTAATTCTCTCTGTAGTAAGATTGAGACAGATCTGCCCGTTCTCCGTAAACTTATTGGCATTTCCCAGAATATTCATAAAGATCTGGTTCATTTTAATATTATCGGAATATACTACCGTATTAGCGGGTATTTCGTCTGTTACCACAAACTTATTATTTCGTGTCTCAATATAGGGTGTAATAGACTGTACAATAGCATTTATTTCGTCTTTCAGATTAAAAACGTTGTTAACGAGCTTTTTACCGGCTTCCTGATTCTTGGTGTATTCTAAGATCTGGTTAGACTGAATGAGCAAGGTACTATTCGTAAACTTTATAGATTTAAGATATTCTTTTATGGTCTCATCGGTGGACGTTCTGGTAATTTTATCAATAAAAATATTAATAATTTTTAATGGAGATCTTAATTCATGGCTCAGCATTCCCAATATCCTGTTCTTGAAATTAAGGTTTTGCTTGATCTGTTTATTGGCAGCATTAAGCTTCCATTCATATATAAATGCAATTCTCGTAAAATACATGATCAGAATAGATACAATGAACATTAAGATCATTAACCCCAATACAAGGTAAGTTCTTATTTTATTATTGGCTGATCTTTGCTTTTCCAGCTCTTTTTCCAGACCGGATTTAAAGCTTTTGATTCCGTTTTCATAAACATCTATCAATCCGTTGCTGTACATTAAGAGTTTATTGAAATTATTGTAAAACTGCAGATTATCCTGCTGCTTCTTCGTTGAAGACAACTGGATCTTTTTCACCTCCTCAGTATAATGCTTTTCCATAGACTTTATGGCATCATTCATTTCAGATTTTATTTTGGAGAGATCTGCCGCTTTATTATTGGTCATCGTAATAACGGTACTTTCCTTTTGAACGTTTACTTTACCGGATATAGCATCTTTTAAACGTCCCATCAAACCTTTCTTTTTTATGGTATCGGAATAGGTATGGGTTTCAATATTCAGATCTTCAAAATCATTCTTGAACTTCTCCAGCTCAATCGGCTTATCATCTGTTTTTGCAGGCAGGTTCATAGAGAACTGGTATACAGAATCTATTAACGTTTTAAAGGTGGTTACTTTAACCGGGTCTTTTTTTTGCAATGCAAGGCTGGTTTTTAATCCCGGATTCGCATTTTCGTATTCATTTATCTTATCAAAGTTTTCATTAAGCTTTCTCAGAGATTCGAAATAAGATTTCAGATCTTTATCATCCTGGCTGATCATATATTTTTGAAGAGAGCTCTGAGCCACACTGAAATCTTTTCTGGAGTTTTCTGTTAAATTTTCCAGCGCTCTGCTTTCCTTCAGTTGGTTTTCGATAAATTTCAGCTTTTTCCCATTCACGAATTCGTTATAGAAAAATATGGCAATTATGACCTGTATCAAAAGGATACATCCGATCAATGAGTAATGCACAATTTTTCTCAATCTGAATTTTAAGAATTTTTCTTCCATATCCATTCTATCAGCTAAATTAATTTTCCTGATAATTTAAGTTCATTGGTATTAGTTTTACATGATAAGAGTACCAAAGTATAGCAACAGGCTTATCATTCTATAAGCAAAGGTAAAGTAATTTTTTTGTTTTTTCCAGAATAATGAGCACCAGATGCTTTACACGATGCCCTGTTAAAAATAGCAAGTGATAATTTTCCTTTCATACAATAAGATGCTTTAATTATTGATCTCTTAACAAACTATATACCACAAATTACTATCTGCCTGACCGATCTGTATACAAGTGCCAAAGCGCTGAGCCTATAATTTATCTAAGAAAAACTTATTGAAATGAAAATTTTCAGAATATTTTCTTTCAAATCATAAAAATTGATTAATTTCGGATAGACTAAACCAAATTATTATGAAAAATTTTAAAAAAATCAAAAGACAAGAATTGAAAACCATTAAAGGAGGTATCGACTGCAGAGGCGGTCAGCTATGCCTGATCAACGGAAAATGGGAATGCAG
>NZ_BAAFHL010000092.1:0-5788 GCF_042849955.1 Chryseobacterium barbadense | reverse complement strand
GTCTGAAGATTTTTATTTTCTTTTTTAAGGCTTTCTTTAGCCAATGCATTTTTAACGCTTGTGATCAGCCTGTTGATATCAATAGGTTTGGAGATAAAATCATAAGCTCCTTCCTTTAAGCAGGAAACAGCAGAATCAATATCGGCATGTCCCGAAATCATGATGAAAGTGGTTTCAGGCTTTAATGCTAAACTTTGTTTTAAAAGTTCAGTTCCCGAAAGCTTAGGCATTTTGATATCAGAGATCACCAGAGCGAAATCCTCTTTTTCAATGTGTTTATAACCTTCCAGACCGTCTTCGGCCACAATGAATTCGTAATTGGTAAGTTCATCGGAAAGAATACTGTGAAGTACTCCGGAGATTGCTTTTTCGTCTTCTACTATAAGGATTTTTTGCATAACCGCAAATTTAGAAATTTTTGATTGAATTATTAGCAAAAATCATACCTAAATGTATTATTTTGAATAGTCCCTTCTTCCGAAAATTGCAGATCCTACACGCACGGAATTGGCTCCGCATTCTATGGCTACAGGAAAGTCATCGCTCATTCCCATGGATAAGGTTTCCAGTTTTTGCAATGAATTTAAGTCATCGAAAACTTTTTTCAGAACAGAAAATTCCTTCCGGATCTGCTCTTCATCGTCTGTGAATGTAGCCATTCCCATAAATCCTGTGATTTGAATATGAGGAAACTCACCGTTAAGATATTTTTGAAACAGATCTTTGGCTTCCGTAATCTCAAGCCCGAATTTGCTTTCTTCCTCAGCAATTTTCACCTGCAGCAGAACTTTGATGGTACGGTTATTTTTTTCCGCTTCCTTATTAATTTCCAAGATTAATCTTTCAGAGTCAACACTTTGAATGGTATCCACAAATCCGGCAATGTATTTCACTTTATTGGTTTGCAGATGCCCGATCAGGTGCCATTGGATGTCTTTGGGAAGGAGAGGGTATTTCTCTACAAGTTCCTGGACTTTATTTTCTCCGAATACCCTTTGTCCCAGATTATAGACTTCCTGGATAGCATCCACAGGATGGGTTTTTGAAACCGCTACCAACTGAACATCATCAGGAAGTTGGCTTTTTATCGTATGGTAGTTTTCTGTAAGGCTCATAATTGCAAATTTCTGAATTTTAAAAGCAAAAAGCTAATAAATTGATAAAATTTTCATTGAGATTTTCTTTCTGTCATTCTGAACGAAGCGAAGAATCTCATCATTGGGATCCTCATTCCGCTTTGCTTCATTCGGAAAGACAATATCACGACTAGTTCAATATTTCATTGATCTTAGGATATTGAGAGATCTTTCTGAATACAAATTTGTTGCTTTTTTGAAGCTTTTCGATAAACAGATCCAGTTCATTGATAGAATCCGCATCCGTCAGATATTGATCATGGGTAAGAAAAACCAGATGTCTCGATGTTTTTTCCAGGTCGTTGAAAAAGATGCTGTCTACTTTTTTCAGCATGGCTTCATGATTTCCTTTTAAATTCATTGCCTGTGTAGGTTTCCATTCCAAATCCCAGCCTACCACTTTATAGCCGGCTTTTTTCAGGCTGTTGGCTGCTTCCGTAGAACTTTTAATATCGGTTACGGTGATATTATTAAGTCTCCAGATATTTCTTCCGGGTGTTCTGGCAATCTGGTCATATAATTTCAGGCTGTCTTTCGCTATATCAAAATCGTGAACTACAGCCTCAGGATTTTTATAAAAGTCTGTATATTTATTGTGGGCATGGGTAAAACTGTGATTAGCCAGCTCAATAAGCGGATCCTTTCTTAATTGTTCAAGCTCTTCTTTTTGCTTTTTACTTCCATACACATGTTTACCGACAACAAAAGCTGTAGCACAAACATTTCTTTTATGAAGAATTTTCAACAGATTTTGAGTTCCCTGATTGGGACCGTCATCAAAAGTCAGGTAAATGACTCTTTTGTCTGAAGGAACATCTTCATCATCGATGATGGGGACTATTTTTGCGACGGGATCTTCGTGGAGAATCATCTTTTCCGATGTTTTCTGTTCTTGTTTCTGGTTGCATCCGTTGAAAAGAATTGAAGCTGCACTCACCAATGCAAGCATCCCAAGAAAAGTCGTTGGCTTTGACTTTCCCGCAAAAATTTGTCTCATAAAAATAAAAGGAATTTAAATCGTTAAAATTTGTTAATTTTTCTAAATTATTCTTAACAAACTATGTGCCAACTTATATTGAAATCTTACTTTTTAAGGCAATTTTAATTTATTTTTTAAAGTATGGGATTATTCCAGTATTTTCTTTAAATACAAAGAATTGTGGATAGCAGCGGTTCCCCATGTATTGTTGAAAAATATAAAGGTTTTCTTTTGCAGGGTTTTAATCTTTTCAGCCAAATCATTGAGGAATTCTTCCGGGTATTCCGATTTATAAAGAACGGGTTTTCCATGAAGTCTGTAATACAAGATTTCCGGATGATTAGCAATCACATCTTCAGGAAGATTGCCGGGAAAACTTACCCCTGAAAAAACTATATTTTTATCTTTCAAAGCAATGAAAATTTCTTCTTTCCACCATGATTCGTGACGGAACTCGATCACATTCAGAAAATTAAAGTCAAGATTATTCATGATAAGCTCTATATTTTCCTGACTGTTTTTAAAGGAAGGCGGGAACTGATATAAAAATCCCGCTAATTTTTCTTTTAAATGCTGTTGGATATGATTGCAAAAGGTAAGGATCTCTTCTTTGCTGTTTTTGAGCCTGCTGATGTGGGTAACCGTTTTAGGGATTTTAATGAAAAATGTAAAACCATCAGGCGTTTCATCATACCATTTTATAAGCGACTTTGCGGTAGGGTTCCTGTAAAAAGTGGAATTGATCTCCACCGTATTGAAGTGTTGGGAATATAAAGTTAGAAAGTCTTTACTTTTGACATCTTTGGGATACAATGACCCTTTCCAGTCATTATTGTAAAAACCTGAACATCCTATATAAAGACTTCCTTTTTTCATATTGTTTATTTTATTTCCAGATCCACTGAGTTTAACCTTAATGAATTTAAAATCACGGATAAAGAGCTGAAACTCATTGCTGCGGCTGCAATCATCGGTGATAAGAGTATACCGAAAAATGGATACAATAATCCTGCCGCAATAGGGACTCCCAGAACATTATAGATAAAGGCGAAGAATAAGTTTTCTTTGATGTTTCTCAACAACTTTTCACTTAACAATTTGGCTTTTGCAACTCCCAGAATATCTCCTTTTAATAAAGTGATTTCCGCACTTTCGATTGCTACATCGGTTCCGGTTCCCATCGCTATTCCGATATCGGATTGTGCCAAAGCAGGGGAGTCGTTGATGCCGTCACCAGTCATCGCAACAATTTTGCCTTGCTGCTGCAGCTTTTTGACCTCATTAAGCTTATCTTCCGGAAGACAATTGGCTTTGAAATGTTTGATTCCTAATTCTTCCGCCACGGCTTTTGCCGTATGTTCGTTATCTCCGGTCATCATGATTACGTCAATCCCTTCTTTCATTAGATGTTCAACCGCTTTTTTAGAGCTTTCCTTAATTTTATCGGTAAAGCTGATAAATCCTAAAACAGTTGTATCCTGAGCTACATACGATATGGTATGCGCTTTTGACTGAACTTCAACAGCTTTGTGTTTCAAGCTTTCAGGAATTTTAATCTGATGAGACGTTAATAGGCTTTCATTTCCTAAATAAGTCATTTTTCCCTGAATATTTCCTTTGACTCCTTTTCCGGAAATATTTTCAAACTGATCCACTTTTTCAGAAGTGATGTTTTCTTCTTTGGCTTTCTTGATCACTGCGTTGGATAAAGGATGCTCCGAATTCTGATTTAATGAATAGGCCAATTTTAAAATCTGAGTGCTATTTTCAGGATTTGTAGTTTCAATATATTCTACTGAAGGTTTCCCTTCTGTTAAAGTACCTGTTTTATCAGTGATCAAGACATTCATTTTATTCATTTGTTCCAGGGCTTCCGCATTTTTGATCAAAATACCGTTTTTAGCACCTTTTCCAATTCCCACCATCAGAGACATGGGTGTTGCTAAACCAAGAGCACATGGACAAGCGACAATAAGAACTGCGACTGCATTTACAAAGGCAAATAAACTTCTTTTACCTTCCGGACCAAAGAATTGCCATCCAAAAAATGTAAGTATAGCAATAATGATCACAGCCGGAACGAAAACTTTAGACACTTTATCTGTCAGTTTCTGGATCGGTGCTTTGCTTCGGCTGGCTTCGTTCACCATTCTGATGATTTGGGAGAGTAAGGTTTCATCACCTACTTTTTCTGCTTTCATGGTGAAAACCTGGTTGCCATTGATAGTTCCGGAGGAAACTTTATCATCTGTAGTTTTTTCCACCGGAACGGGCTCTCCCGTGATCATGCTTTCATCAATAATGGCGTTACCTTCCGTAATTTTTCCGTCTACCGGAATTTTTTCTCCGGGTTTTACTTTTAACAGGTCTCCGATCTTCACTTCGGAAAGCAACACTCTTTTCTCTTCTCCATTCACCAGAAGATTGGCTTCATCGGGTGAAAGATTCATCAGCTCCCTGATGGCATTTCCCGTTTTTTTATGAGCGGCAGCCTCCATCAGCTGTCCTAAAATAACAAGCGTTAAAATCACACAGACCGCTTCAAAATATAAGGGTAATTCGTGGTTATGCCCTCTGATTTCATGCGGAACGATATCAGGAAAAGCTAAGGCAACGATGCTGAATATAAATGCTGCCGCAACGCCCAATGCAATAAGACTGAACATATTCAGGTTCCATGTTTTGAATGAAACCCAGCCTCTTTTCATCAGGAACCAGCCAGCATAAAACAATACAGGGAGCGTAAGAACAAGCTCAATGATTCCCTGAACCTGATGGGAAAAAGGGAAGTTGATCAGCATCCCACCCATGGAAAGAATGAAAACTGGAATGGTAAAAACCAATGCAATGATGAATTTTCTTTTCAGAATAGTATAGGTTTCGTCTTCTTCGTCTGCTCCGGAATCAGGCATTTTGACAAGATCCATCCCACATATCGGGCAGCTTCCCGGTTCATTACGGATGATTTCCGGATGCATCGGACAGGTATATTTTGCTGTTTTCTTTTCCGGGTATTTTACCAGATCCATTCCGCAAACAGGGCAACCTACATTGCTGTCGTAGGTTTTATCGCCTTCACAATACATCGGGCAATAATATCTTCCTGCCATTTCATCCGTAACTTTTGGAGCTACGTCATGATGAGAGTGTGAATGATGATGATTATGCGTATGACTGTGGTTGTGATGTCCGGCAGATTGATTGACTAATTCTTGCGTAATTTCTTCCAAATGCATGTGGCAGACTGGGCAATCCCCTTTTTCATCATATACTTTATCTCCTTCACAAAACATCGGACAGTAATATTTACCGATATTATCTTTAAAATTATCTGGCAGGTTGGAGGAAGAGTATATGGGTTTATGATTGGGATCTTTGGCCTGTTTTTCCTCAATGGGAACCAGGTACATCTTACAAATGGGGCATCTTTCTCCCTGCTTGAAATAGACTTTATCTCCTTCACATTCCATCGGACAATAATATACTGAAGACGGTGAAACACGATCCTGTGGTTTAATGAATGCTTTTTCAGGTGAATGGGGATCTTCCAGTTGATATTTTCCCGCTTCTGCCAAAGCTGTGTTTAATGCAGCGAGTGTAATTTCTTTATCTGAAGTTATGGTTGCAGTATTATTTTCCAGATTGACATCGGCTTTTACGCCTTCAATGCTGT
>NZ_BAAFHL010000091.1:0-5848 GCF_042849955.1 Chryseobacterium barbadense | reverse complement strand
ATCCCTTCCTCTTTCCTGGGTGTCTCTTCTGATCCTTCTGATCAGCCTCTCGTCGGAATCTGCATGAACAAAAACTTTCAGGTCAAATTCTTTCAATAATTCCTTATTCGTAAGTACCAGAATTCCTTCTACTACCAATACATTTTTAGGTTCTACAGTTACGTGGTCTCCGGTTCTGGAATGGGTTACAAAACTGTAAATCGGCTGTTCAATGGATTCATTGTTTTTCAGCGCTCTTACGTGTTTGATTAATAAGTCAAAATCGATGGATTTAGGATGGTCATAGTTTAAAGCTTCCCGCTCCGTTAATGTAAGATTCTGATTATCATGATAATAATTATCCTGTGAAAGGATATTCATTCCTTCAATATCAAGTTGCTGAAGTATTTTATCAACAACCGTAGTTTTGCCGGATCCTGTACCTCCTGCAATTCCTATTACAAGCATTCTTATTTGTTTCTTATAGTTTGGTACAAATATACTATTTTAGTTGAATGCAAATAAATTAATGAATACAAAAAACGTCGGCAAAATTGCCGACGTTTTATACGATTTCGCTTGTTAGTTCCCTTGAAAGCAGTTTTTCATGCATAGGCTTTAACACATCCATAGAGCCTGTTTTTACCGTGCATTTGCCTTTGTAATGTACTAAAATGGTGCATTGTTCAGCCTGCTCCAATGTATGCTTGCAAATTTCTATCAGGGAATCAATAACATAATCAAATGTGTGAACGTCATCATTATGCAGAATCAGTTTGTATACTTCATCCGTATCATCCAACACCAGCACTTCTTCTTCATACTGACGTTTGGGGTTTTCATAATCTTTTATGCTATTATAAAAAAACATTGCTTTGATATTTAAACTTCTCCTATTTTATCGGCCAGATCATTAACGATATTGGGTTCTTCGTATACCAATTCCACCAGCTCAACACTTTTATTATTCATTTTCAGAATTTTGAAGTGATAATTTTCAAGATCGAACTCTTGGTTTTCTTCCGGTATATCTTCCAATTCATGCAGAATGAAACCTGCTAAAGTATTGTATTCGCTTTCTTCGGAAAGCGGTAATTTCTTAGGCAAAAATTCATTGATTTCATCCAACGGTTGTGTTGCCTGTACCCAATAGGTATTTTCAGCAATTTTATCTACCAGCTTATCTTCATCATCCTCTTCATCCTGAATCTCACCTACCAGTTCTTCAAGAATATCTTCTAAGGTAATAATTCCTTCCGTTCCACCAAATTCATCAATTACAATAGCCAGGTGCTGTTTCTTCTGCTGGAATATCTTTAATAAATCCGATATTTTTTTGCTTCCTACAACAAAGAACGATTCACGCATTAAATCTTTCAGATCAACATGGTTGAGTTCACCTTTTCTCTTGATAAACTCTCTTATAATCTCTTTGGTATAGAAAACACCAATAATATTATCAATGGAGTTATGATACACAGGAATTCTGGAATATCCGCTTTCCATAATTTTATCAATAATGGCATTGATATCTTCTTCAATGTCGATAGAAGTAATATTCTGACGGGGAACCATGATCTGTTTTGCGGAATGGTCCGTAAAATCAAATGCATTCTTAATGATCTCATAGTTCTCTTCTTCAATCTCTCCGCTATCTGCACTTTGCTTTACCAAAAGCTGCAGCTCTTCAGTAGAATGAATTTCCTGTTCAGACGCCGGATGGATTTTTACTAATCTCAAAAAGGCATTAGACATGGAATTCATCAACCAGATAAATGGTTTAAAGATAGTATAGAAAACTCTCAAAGGAACGGCAGTGGCCATTGTGGTAGCTTCCGATTTTCTGATGGCAATGGATTTAGGAATAAGCTCTCCAAAAACAATATGCATAATTGTAATCAGAATGAAACTTATAATTAAGGAAACAGAGGTAATGGAAGCTTCGCTTAAATCTAAATTTACATAATGGAAAATATTACCAACAATATGATGTAGTGCGCTTTCTCCTACCCAACCTAAGGCAAGGGAAGCTAATGTGATACCTAATTGTGTGGCAGAAAGATATTCATCCAGATGTTTGATGATGTGCTCTGCCTGTTTTGCCATAGAGTTACCTTCTGCGGCTTTTAATTGGATTTGTGAATAACGAACTTTAACAATTGAAAATTCTGCGGCTACGAAAAAGCCATTGAGTAATACAAGAAATAAGGCTAGCAAAAGCCTGACTATGTCCGAGTCCATTTAAAAATTATATAAAATTTATGATACAAAGATATACAAAATAAAAATAACAAAAAAAGCACCGACAGATCGATGCTTTATAATATTTTGTTAAAATATTTTTTATTAATTCTTCAAGGCTTCTGCTCCTGAAACAATCTCCAAAATCTCGTTGGTAATAGCTGCCTGTCTTGCTTTGTTGTAGAAGATTACTAAATCGTTCTTCAAAGCCTGAGCGTTATCCGTTGCTTTATGCATGGCTGTCATTCTCGCTCCGTGTTCAGATGCCACTGAATCTAAAATAGCTTTGAAAACCTGGGTTTTAATGGATTTTGGAATTAAGTTATCCAAGATCTCATTTCTGTTTGGTTCAAAAATATAATCCGTTTCTACTTGAGACTCTGTATTTTCAGGCATTGAAATCGGAAGAAGCTTTTCTGTATTTACTTCCTGAGTGGCTGCATTAACGAATTTATTATAAATTAAATACACTTCATCAAATTTACCTTCTCTGAAGCTGCTCATTACTCCCTCAGTAACGTTAGAAACCACATCAAAGTTCAGGTTATCATAAACAGCACTTGAATTTCCATACACGGTACGGTTTCTTCTTACGGCATCATATACTTTTTTACCAATGGTAAGAACTTCTACCTCATACTGAGAATTGTTCTGAAACTGGTTATTAAGCTCTTTTACGATAGAAGAGTTAAAAGCCCCAGCCAAACCTCTGTTGGAAGTAATTGCAATGAAAAGTACTCTTTTCACTGCTCTTTTTTGAGCATAAATAGAAACCTGATCAGGATCTGAACTAGAATTTACATTCTGGATAAGCTCCTGCAATTTTTCGGAATAAGGTCTTAACATTACGATCGCATCTTGTGCCTTCTTTAGTTTCGCAGCGGAAACCATTTTCATAGCACTTGTAATTTGCATCGTAGATGAAATTGAACTGATTCTTCCTCGTATTTCTTTTAAGTTTGCCATATTTGGGTTAGTTGTTGGTTGTCGGTTGTTGGTTGCTAGTTTTAGAAAATTCTGTCAACTATCAACCAAAAACCATCAACTAATTTTTAGTTATATTTAGAAGCTAAATCGTTAGCCGCCTGCTTAAGAACACCAGTGATGTTATCATCGATTTTCCCAGCTTTGATAGCCGCCATTGTTTCAGGGTGCTTAGATCTTAGGAATTCTACGTATTCTTTTTGGAATTCTTTTACTTTATTGATCGGAACATTTCTTAATAAGTTCTCTGTTCCAGCATAGATCATAGCCACTTGGCTGTCTACCGGAAGCGGAGAGTTTACCGGCTGCTTAAGAATTTCCACGTTTCTTTCTCCTTTAGAGATTACCGCTAAAGTAGCAGCATCAAGGTCAGAACCGAATTTAGCGAATGCCTCCAATTCTTTATATTGAGCCTGGTCAAGCTTTAATGTACCAGAAACTTTTTTCATGGATTTGATCTGAGCGTTACCTCCTACCCTTGATACGGAGATACCCACGTTGATCGCAGGACGAACCCCAGAGTTGAACAGATCAGACTCCAAGAAGATCTGCCCGTCTGTAATTGAAATTACGTTAGTTGGGATATACGCAGAAACGTCACCTGCCTGAGTTTCGATAATTGGAAGTGCCGTTAATGATCCTCCTCCTTTCACGATTGGCTTTAAAGACTCTGGTAAGTCATTCATTTGTCTGGCAATTTCATCATCAGCGATTACTTTTGCAGCTCTTTCCAATAATCTTGAGTGAAGATAGAAAACGTCTCCAGGATAAGCCTCACGTCCCGGTGGTCTTCTCAATAGAAGAGAAAGCTCACGGTAAGCAACCGCTTGTTTAGATAAATCATCATAAACGATTAACGCCGGTCTACCAGTATCTCTGAAGTACTCACCAATTGCAGCCCCTGCCATTGCAGAATATACCTGCATTGGAACCGGGTCTGAAGCGTTTGCCGCAACAATTACAGTATATGCTAAAGCTCCTTTATCAGAAAGGGTTTTAACGATCTGAGCTACGGTAGAAGCTTTCTGCCCGATTGCTACATATATACAATATACAGGTTGTCCTGCATCGTAAAATTCTTTTTGATTGATGATCGTATCAATAGCAACAGTGGTTTTACCTGTTTGTCTGTCACCAATGATAAGCTCTCTTTGCCCTCTTCCTACAGGAATCATCGAGTCAATCGCAACGATACCAGATTGTAATGGCTCGTTTACCGGTTGTCTATAGATAACCCCAGGAGCTTTTCTTTCCAGTGGCATTTCGTATAAATCCCCAGTAATAGGACCTTTTCCATCGATAGGGTTACCAAGAGTGTCTACTACTCTTCCTAACATTCCTTCTCCTACTTTGATAGAAGAGATTCTGTTTGTTCTTCTTACTGTGTCTCCTTCTTTTACCAATTTACTTTCACCAAGTAGAGCAACCCCCACGTTGTCTTCTTCAAGGTTAAGTACAATACCTTCTACATCACTAGAAAATTTCACCAACTCTCCGTATTGTACGTTTTCTAACCCGTATACACGAGCAATACCATCACCGATGGTTAAAACTGTACCTACTTCCTCAACGTTAGATTGAGTATCGAAGTTGGCCAATTGCTGTTTTAAGATCGCAGATACTTCTGCCGGATTTATTTCTGCCATTGTATGGTTGTTTTTTTCTTAATTTAATTGAAAATCTTTTTTAACTTGATTAAGTTTGGTTTTTACAGATGCATCTACCTGCTGGTCCCCAACTCTCAAAATATATCCTCCAAGGATTTCAGGCTTAATGTTCACTTTCAAATCAAAATTTGAGCTCACATTCACCATATTTGAAGATCTTAAAATCTCTTCAATGTTTGCATTGGAAAGCTGAGTGGCTGTTGTAAGCACTACTCTTTGTACTCCATTGATATCTTCTACTTTATTGATGTATTCCTGAGCAATATTTTTAAGCTGGCTCTCACGCCCCTGCTTGATTACCAGTCTGATCAGATTTTGAGAAGAAAGAGATAAACCTTTGAAAATTTCGTTTGCTACTTCTATTTTCTTTTTAGTGTCAATATAAGGTGTCATGAAAAATTTGTTCAGATCTTTCGATTCAGACATAACTTTTACAACATCTTTCATTTCAGAAAATACAGTAGCTGTTTGTCCTGATTCATTTGTAAAATCAAGCAAACCTTGTGCATATCTTTTAGCTACTTTAGATGTAAGCATTCTTAGTTAAGGTTAGTTTTGTTTAAATAATTCTCAATTAACTCGTTTTGAGCCTCGTTATTATCTAGTTTTTGCTTCAAGATAGATTCAGCAATATTTACAGATAATGCACCGATTTGAGTTTTGATGTCTGACATGGCTGCATTTTTTTCAGCCTGAATTGTTTGTTTAGCAGCTTCAATCATTTTGTCTCCTTCAACTTTAGCAACATCTTTAGCTTCACCTACAATTCTGTCTTTGATTTCTCTTGCTTCTTTAAGGATAGCATCTCTTTCAACTTTAGCTTCACGAATAATTCTTTCGTTATCAGCTTTCAGCTCTTCCATTTCTTTTTTAGCCAATTTAGCCTGATTTAATGCATCAACAATAGAAGCTTCTCTCTCATTTACTGCATTAACGATTGGTTTCCAAGCGAATTTTGCCAAAAGAAACAACAGGAT
>NZ_BAAFHL010000090.1:0-6141 GCF_042849955.1 Chryseobacterium barbadense | reverse complement strand
GAATTAAACAATTGAACCTATTTATGAAAATATTTCTAGTTTGCTTTTGATTAATTTCAGGATTCGTTAAGTGTCAAATTTCAGATGAAGAAATTTATGAAGTAATCAATTATATTATTAAGAATGGAGATGTGGTTAAGAAACCGATTAAAGAAATTAGAATTATTACAGAAGATCCTTATTATAAAATTGGGAAGAAAGACATTGGATATATTAATTTCCAAGATTTAAAAGCTTATTTCACTCAAAAAGATATTATTTCACTTAAAAATCAATACAAAGCTGCTGAAGGTTTTTTGCTTACTCCGAAATATATATTTAATTTAAGAATTATACATGAAAATGAACTTCTCAGTTATAAAGCCGAAGGAAAATATTTTTGGGAAGAATTTAATAAAAAACATGGAAATGTTTCTTTTATGTTTGTGGGTAAGCCGTTATTTTCACTGGATAAAAAGAGAGTGATTATCAGCTATGGCTACTATTGTGGTGGACTTTGTGGTAGAGGCGAGAAAGTGATATTAAAAAAAGTGAAAGAAAATTGGGTTGTTGAAAAGGTCTTATCAGGTTTTGTAAGTTAAAAGCCTAAAATCTTTATATATTTGAATAAATAACAATGCAATGAGAAAAACATTTGCCGTCCTTACGTTGTCTACACAAATTGTCTTCGCTCAAAGTATAGCCCAGAAACTCGATGAAGCCACTAAAGACCTGATGAATTCTTCCGGGGCTATAGCTTCCGGACTGTCGTTTTATGTTGCGGATGAGAACGGTAATTTTATATATGAATATCAGGGAAATAAGGGACTTTCAACAGCTTCTACCCAAAAAATATTTACAGCCGGTGCTGCATTGGAGGCTTTAGGGAAAAATTATACCTATACAACAACGTCAAGCTATTCCGGAACTCTATCAAATGGTATTCTCAATGGAAATCTTTTCATTAGTTCCAATGGAGATCCCACATTAGGAAGCTGGAGATATGAAGCTTATAAACCGGAAAGTTTCAAGCAGAAACTCATAGATGCTGTTAAAAAAAACGGAATTACCAAAATTTCCGGAGATCTGATCATTGATGATTCGTATTTTGATCATCAGACGATTCCCGGTGGCTGGCCTTGGGATGATCTTGGAAACTATTACGGAGCCGGAGTATGGGGTATTAACTGGAGAGAAAACCAGTTTGATATTAATATCAACGGTACGGATTTTAGAAGCTTTTCTTACCCCCTGGAAGGTGTAAAATGGCTGAATGATCTGAAAACGGGAGGAAGCTCAGACCAAAGCCTGATCTTTACAGCTCCTCATTCGGATGTGGCATTAATTAATGGAACTTTACCTTCAGGGAAAACAGTTACCGTTTCCGGATCTGTACCAAATCCGCCAATACAATTAGGTGTGGAGGTAAAACAATGGCTGAAAGAATCAGGGATAGAGTTTTCAGGGAAAGTAATTACGAATTCACAGCTGGAGATCGAAGGAAAACAACCTTTAACAGCTCCCAAATCCAATGTGATTCTAACCTATCAATCTCCGACATTGGATAAGATTATTTTTTGGTTCATGAGAAAAAGTGTTAATCTTTACGGAGAAACGTTGATTAAAACTTTAGGAAAAGAAAAAAAAGGAAATCCAAGTTTCAAGAGCGGAGTAGCCTATCTTAAAGAGTTCTGGAAATCAAAAGGAATCAATTCCAATATGATCAATTTTGCTGACGGCAGTGGGCTTTCACCGCAAAATTATGCTTCGGCAAAAGCGGAAGTTCAGGCATTGCTATATGCTAAAAAACAACCTTGGTTTGAATCTTACTATGACGGATTTCCCACTCAAGATAACGGGATGAAAATGAAGAGCGGTACGATGAGAGACACCAAATCATACGCAGGATATCATACTTCCAAAGACGGCAAAAAATATGTGTTCTCTATAATTATCAATAATTATCAGGGAAGCGGGAGTACAGAGCTGCAGAAGATTCTGAATGTTTTAAAATAAATAGTTTTGAAAAAATCCATCCTTGCAAGGTTTAGTAACTGGTTTATTTTCACATTGATGACTTTGGTCATTATCACCATTGTGGTCACTTCTATGATTCTCATCAATTTTTTACGGAAAGAAGAGGTGAAGAGAGTGGATATTTTAGTCAGTGCCCTGAAATTTCAACAGGAAGCAACTACATCAAGCCTCGAAGTACAGGAGTTGATACTACAGATTTACAGCTCCAATACTACCATTCCGGTTATTGTTTTAGATAAAGATGACAGGCCTCTTGAACATAAGAACATTCCCCAGGAGATTGAGAATGATGCGAAAAAAGTTACGGCTTTGGCAAAAAAAATGGCCAAAAACTATCCCCCGATTGAACTGAAATTTCCTAACGGGAATAGCCAGTTTGTATATTATGATAATTCCAGGTTGCTTAATAACCTGCGTTATTCGCCATTTCTATTAGGATTCTTTATTCTGTGTTACTTCCTGTTCTCCTTCTGGTTTTTAAGAACGATCAAAAAGACAGATGAAGGTTATCTTTGGGCCGGTTTGGCCAAAGAAACGGCACATCAGATCGGAACTCCTTTGTCTTCTATGATCGGATGGATGGAAATTATGAAACTTGAAAACCCCGAATCCGAAGGCATACAGGAAATCGAAAAAGATATTGAAAGGTTGAGGACGATCTCAGAACGATTCTCTAAAATCGGATCTGTTCCGGAGCTGAATGATTCTAATTTCAATGAAACCATTAGAGAAAACTATGATTATCTGAAATCAAGAATTTCAAAAAAAATCAATTTTACCCTTCATCTTCCGACGTATGATATTCTGGTTCCCCACAACAAAATTCTGATGAGCTGGGTAATAGAAAACCTGGTTAAGAATGCGGTGGATGCCATGAAAGGAGAAGGATCTATTCTCCTTGCCGTATTTGAAAGAAATAAGAATATATTGGTCGAAGTAAAAGATACCGGAAGCGGAATGACTAAACAACAGGCCGGAAATGCTTTTAAACCGGGCTATTCCACTAAAAAACGAGGATGGGGATTAGGATTGTCTCTGGCTAAAAGAGTGATCCAGGAATATCATAACGGAGATATTAGAATTGCCCAGACAGAGGTAGGAAAAGGAACTACGTTCAGGATTATGATTAAAAAAGTATAGAGAATCAAAATAGATCTGCAGTAATAAAAGAAATAAAAAAGCGGAGAAACATCTCCGCTTTTAATTTTTATTATTTTTTACCCGTTAACCACTGGTTTTGCAGCTTTTGTTCTGCCGGAGTAGGATTGGCTTTGTATTGAAGTGTTTCCACGGTCATTTTATCTAAAACAGCTTTTCCTTTCAGATCTATTTTCTCAAGCTTGTCGCCATTCTGTCTAAGAACGGTAACGGTAACGTTTTGCCCTTCTTTTATACTTTTAGCATAATTGATAAAGCTCTGTACGTTTTTAATGTCAATAGTTTTACCATCTAAAGCAAACACCTGATCTGTGATTTTAAACCCGATGCTTTTTGAAAAAGGAGATAAAGCTGAGCTTTCATCGAAAGCAAATGCATTATTTTTTTCATCAAATCCGGTTTGGTTCGGATCTTTAATAAACCAGAAAATAGGAGGAGTTTCCTGCTTTATTACTTCCACGCCTACCATATTCAGGTACTCGGCATAAGGAGTCGGCTGGCTTCCGGCGATGTATTTAGTGTAGAAATCTCTGATCTGTGGATATCCCGTTACAGCTACCAATTCATCGATCAGTTTATCATCTTTGAAAGGCTTATTCTCTCCGAATCTTTGGGATAATTTACGGATCATATCGCGATATCCCATTTCACCGTTAGACAGCTTTCTCAATTCAATATCAAGGCACATCGTAAGAAGCGCTCCCTTTTCATATACGTTTCTGTATTGATCTTTATACTGATCCAACAATATATTCTTACTCATTACCGTAAATGGCATGGTATCGTCATAATTCTTGGAATTGGTGATTTTTTCATTGATTCTGTGAAGGAATTCATCTTTATTGATCAAACCTTCCTGGATCTGGAATAGGTTTGCAAAATATTCAGTTCCGCCTTCATACATCCAAAGATGCTGAGACATTTTAGGATCTGCATAATCAAAATAATGGATCTCTTCGGAATGCGTTTTCAAAGGATTCACCGTATGGAAAAATTCGTGGGACACTACATCGGTAATGGTTTTATCGATGGCCTCTTTAGGCATGAATTCAGGAAGGACAACACTCGTAGATTCATGATGCTCCAAAGCTCCGAAACCTTTAATCTGAGGTCCGCTATCTCCCGATAGGTAAAGCATGATCGCATATTTCTTATTGGTATTCATATCTCCCAAAAATTTCTTTTGAGCAATTACCATTTTTTCAAGATTTTCTTTAAAATCAGAAGCTTTATATTTTCCGGTAGGAGAATATACTCCTAATACAAGGTCCATTCCTCCCGCATTAAATGTTATATAATCCGGCTTGGTATACATGAGCGGAGAGTCCGTTAATTTAGCGTAATTAGCCAAAGTATAGGTATCCGTAGCCTCAGACTTATCCTGATCTACCAGGGCAGTGGTTCCATAGAAATTGTTAGGCTTCTGAATGACCAACTGATAAGGCACATCCTGCATATTATCGATATATCCCACAAAGCCGTGAGTGTTGATCAGATAAATTTTTCCTTCTTCAATATCAGTTCCTGAAGGAGAAAATACAGCCTTATGTTTGGAAGTATCCATTTCATCATCAAAGCTGTCGTTAACCAAATAGGTGATTTTATTTAAATTCTGTGCATTTTTAAGAGAGTAAGTATTGTCATTCACTTTGGTGAAGGTTAACTCTTTCCCTTTATTATCCAGAAATTTGATCCCTTCGATAAATCTTCCGTAATCATCTACAGAATAAGTTCCGGGAACAGTTTTAGGAAAATGAAATTTTACGTCACCGGATTTCATTTTTGGGAATTCCATGGTTACTGCCACTTTATCGTCTTTTACATTCACCAGATCGATAGTGGTTTTAATGGACTGTGCGTTCACCAGAACAGTAGCCAGAACTCCTAATGTAAGTGCTATTTTTTTCATTGAGTTTAGTTTATAGTTAAATAGTTGTTGTAAAATCCATTTTGTTACGCAATAAGTATTAAACTTTTCATAAAATTTGAACTAGGGTAGCATCACTAAAAGCAAAAAAGGCAAAACCATTCTTGATTTTGCCTTTTCATTCTATTTATTGTACTTCCTGATAATTGATATAATAATTCTTGTTAAACGCTACTGGTGTATTTTTTTTCAGCTTTACAGTTTGCCAAGATTCCGTAGGTGTAATCGTTTGATTACCATTTACAATAATCGGTAATTTCAGGTTTTTCACTACATCAGTATATCTGAATTTCAATTCATCTCCTTTTTGAGAATACTCCAGTGTCGGAATCATTATCGTTCTCAGATACTGATCAAATACACTTGAAAAATCAATTCCGGATTGGGTGGAAATATAATTTTCAATCTGCTCAGTAGTTACGGTTTGATGATAAAAATCTTTATTCAAGCCCCTTAAAATCTGTCTGAACTTATCATCATTGTTAATTACCTGTCTTATTGTATGGATCATGCTGGCTCCCTTCGGATACATATCTCCGCTGCCTTCATTCCTTACTCCATATTTACCGATAATAGGCTTGTCATTTTCAATATTTCCGCGGATTCCCTGTGCATAAATATCTGCCGATTTTTTATCCATATAGTTTTCCGTGAAAAGAACTTCGGAATACATGGTAAAGCTCTCATGAATCCACATATCTGCCTGATCTTTGGCCGTAATATTGTTAGCAAACCATTCATGACCGCTTTCGTGGATAATGATGTAATCCCAGTTCAAACCAACACCGGTTCCTGAAAGATCATTACCAAGATACCCGTTCAAATATTGGTTTCCATAGGCAACATTGCTTTGATGTTCCATTCCTAAGTAAGGCGTGTCAACCAATTTATAAGAATCTTCATAGAAAGGATAGGGTCCAAACCAATGTTCAAATGCCGAAAGCATCGGTTTTACCTGTTGGAATTGTTTTTTTGCCTTATCTAAATTATAGTCAAGAACCCAGTAATCTAAATCCAATGTTCCCTTTTCTCCTTTATAG
>NZ_BAAFHL010000089.1:0-6211 GCF_042849955.1 Chryseobacterium barbadense | reverse complement strand
TATTAACGAAATTATAGACCGGTACCTAGGTTCGGTTACTTAGTCTCATATGTAATAAATTTTTGATTTGTGTTTTTTGGATTTTTTATTATTTATTTGTTATTAATTATTCCGCATCTGTTAAAATTTCTTTTTTGTTAATGTCCGGGTCTTCCACTACCAGGTTATCCAGAATAAATACCTGTCTGTCCGGTGTGTTCTTACCCATATAAAATTCAAGGATCTGATCGATGGTCTGATCCTTGCCGATAACAACCGGCTCCAGACGTATGTCTGCTCCGATGAAGTGCTTGAATTCGTCTGGTGAAATTTCCCCAAGACCTTTGAATCGGGTAATTTCCGGGTTTTTACCAAGTTCATTCAATGCCTTTATTCGTTCAACCTCCGTATAACAGTATCTTGTTTCTTTTTTGTTTCTTACTCTGAACAAAGGTGTCTGAAGGATATATAAATGTCCGTTTTTAATCAGGTCCGGAAAGAACTGAAGGAAAAATGTGATCATCAGCAGGCGAATATGCATCCCGTCTACATCGGCATCGGTTGCAATAATCACCTGATTGTATCTTAAATCTTCAAGACTCTCCTCAATATTCAGGGCTGCCTGTAGCAGGTTGAACTCTTCATTCTCATAGACCACTTTCTTGGTCAATCCATAACAGTTCAGGGGTTTTCCTTTCAAAGAAAAAACAGCCTGAGTTTCTACATCCCTGGACTTGGTAATGGATCCTGATGCGGAATCTCCCTCCGTGATAAAGATCTGCGTTTCCGCTTTTCTTTCTGCTTTCTGGTCATTATAATGCTGTCTGCAGTCACGAAGTTTTTTATTATGAAGAGACACTTTTTTAGCCCGCTCTCTTGCCAGCTTCTGAATTCCCGAAAGCTCTTTTCTTTCTCTTTCTGAAATTAATATTTTTCTTTGGATAGCTTCTGCAATCTCTGGATTTTTGTGCAAAAAATTATCCAGCTTACTCTTGAGGAAGTCGATGATAAATGTTCTCACCGTAGGACCTTGCGGTCCCATATCATTAGAACCCAGCTTGGTTTTGGTCTGAGATTCGAAAACCGGCTCTTCCACATTAATGGAAATGGCAGCAATAATGGATTTCCTAATATCTGAAGCATCAAAATTCTTATTGAAGAATTCTCTTACTGTTTTTACATAGGCTTCACGAAATGCATTCAAATGCGTTCCACCCTGTGTAGTATTCTGTCCATTAACGAACGAGAAGTAGGTTTCCGTCTGTGATTTATCCGAATGAGTGATAGCCACTTCAATATCATGATCCTTCAGATGAACGATCGGATACAGTGTTTCACTCTCCATCTCTTCTTCCAGTAGATCTTTAAGTCCATTCTCAGAATAATAGGTTTCCCCATTGAAAATGATCTTCAGACCGGGATTCAGGTACGCATAATTGCGCAGCATTCTTTCAATATATTCTTTCCTGTATTTAAAATGCAGGAAAATCTCAGCGTCCGGAATAAAAGAAATTTCGGTTCCATTTCTATCGGAAGTATCTGCCTCCGAATGATCCTGGGTAATCATTCCTCTGGAAAACTCAGCCGTCTTCATTTTACCATCCCGAACAGACCTCACTCTGAAATAATCAGACAAGGCATTTACGGCTTTGGTACCTACCCCGTTCAGACCAACGGATTTTTTGAAGGCTTTGCTGTCATATTTTCCTCCGGTATTCATTTTGGAAACAGCATCCACTACTTTTCCTAAAGGAATTCCACGGCCAAAGTCACGAATCGTAACCTTTCCGTCATCCACTTTTATTTCAATTCTCTTTCCTGCTTTCATCCTGAACTCATCAATGGAGTTATCCAGAATTTCTTTCAACAGAATATAGATCCCATCATCCGCAGATGAGCCATCTCCCAGCTTCCCGATGTACATACCGGGGCGCAGACGAATGTGCTCCTGCCAGTCGAGGGTTCTGATATTATCTTCGGAATAGGTAGAGTGTATTTCTTGTGACATATATTATTACGCAAACATACAAAAATACAAAATTGAAAAAAAACTACCCACTCCTATTTTTAATTTATTTTTTTTATTTTAGATCACTTTTTCTTCAGCCTTATTGCCAAACTGAAATATCAAGAAAAGCTTCAGGCAATCTAAGTCCTTGGGTAGCGGTCACTACAGAGCTATGCTTTTTAAATATGGTTTACCCATGCAGATACAAACCCAAAAAGAATAGTGAACAGTTCCCGTACACACTTGCTAATTCACCCTTCTGTAACAACAAACGACCTTTTACTTTTATAAAAGGCAGTCTTTTTTATTCCATTTTCTGCATCCTGATTGTAAAAAATGAATTAAATTCGGTATCCGTAACATTCCGGATTATGATACAGCTTCCTTTCTCTAAACTTTCCAATGTAGGAACCACCATTTTCAGCCAGATGACCCAGTTGGCGAATGAAAACCAGGCCATCAACCTATCGCAGGGATTTCCGGATTTCATGCCGGATTCCGAACTGTTGGATCATGTTACCTATTTCATTACAAAAGGTTTTAATCAATACGCTCCGCTGGGAGGAATGATCGGTTTAAAGGAAGAAATTGCCAGGAAAATTGAAAACAGTCATCGAGCAGTTTATCACCCCGATTCTGAAATCACCATTACTGCCGGAGGTACACAGGCGATCTTTACAGCCATTGCCACCTTTATCAAAAAAGATGATGAGGTCATTATCTTTGAACCTGCTTATGACTGCTATGAGCCTACCGTAGAGCTTTTCGGAGGAATTATTAAGCGTTTTGAAATGAAAGCTTCGGATTATGAAATAGATTGGAATGCTGTAAAAGGTTTGGTGAATGAAAAGACCAAAATGATTATTCTTAACAATCCCAACAACCCTTCAGGAAAGGTTTTAAAAAAGAAAGATATTCAGGAACTTATTCGTATTGTAAAAGATACTTCTATTTTGATTTTAAGTGATGAGGTGTATGAAAATATCGTATTCGACGGGAAACAGCATTTAAGCATCTGTAAGTATCCGGAATTAAAAGAAAGAAGTCTTGTCGTTGCTTCTTTTGGAAAATTGTTTCATGTAACCGGATGGAAAGTGGGCTATTGTGCAGCGCCGAAAAATTTAACCGATGAATTCAGAAAAGTGCATCAGTTCAATGTTTTCTGTGTGAACACTCCTATTCAGCTCGCTTTGGCAGAGTATATGAAAAATGAAGAACATTACAATCAGTTGAGTGATTTCTTCCAGAAAAAAAGGGATTTCCTTCGTAAAGGACTTTCCGGTACATCCTTTGAACTGCTGGATTGTGAAGGAACCTATTTTCAGGGCGTAAAATATGATCAGATCTCTGATAAAAATGATTTTGATTTTGCCCGGGAGCTCACCATCCATCATAAGGTTGCCACCGTTCCTTTTTCGTCATTTTATAAAAGCAAACTCAACGAGCGTGTAATACGTTTGTGTTTTGCCAAAAAACAGGAAACCCTGGAACAGGCATTGGAATATCTCTCAAAAATTTAATTATATCAACGGGGAAAGTAATCTGGCCATATGCTCAAAAAACACTTTCCCTTTTGGTCTTTTTTTCCATTCTTCAAGCGTTATTTCGGTACAATCTTTCATATCATCAAGAAAAACCTCTTTGAGCCTGAGATTCGTAGATTTATCGAAAATAAAAGTATTGACCTCAAAGTTCAGTTCCTGACTTCTTGCGTCCATATTGGCCGTTCCTATACATGAAAAGCTATCATCGATGATCATCATTTTGGAATGGATAAATCCTTTTTCATAAAAGAAAATACGCACCTTATTCTCCAAAAGTTCTTCATAATAAGAATAGGCAGCAGCATTTACCACTACAGAATCTCCCGTTTTAGGAACCATCAGTCTTACATCAACTCCTGCGAGAGCTACCTGTTTGATGGCATTCAGTATTGTTTCTACGGGAATAAAATAAGGGGTAACTATATATACTTTTTCTTTGGCAGAAAGAATGGCTGAATTCGTACTGAGCATAATAGAAGGTTTCGTATTCGGTCCGCTCGCTGCAACCTGAACAACTGTTTTCCCCGTATTATTCTCATCATACCTGAAATACTCCTTTGAAAGTTCAGGAATATCTTTTACGGCAAAAACCCAGTTGCTCAAAAATAAAAACTGGAAATAAAAGGCACCGTTTCCTTTCATATACAAATGAACATCTCTCCAGTACAGCTGGTTTTCACGGTTAATATATTTATCCGACACGTTGATGCCGCCGGTAAAAACTTCATTTCCGTCTACAATAATGATTTTCCTGTGATCCCTGTAATTAACCCTGTTGGCAAAAATCCTGAACTTAATTTTATTGACCGGAAATACCTCAATACCGGAAGCTCTCAATCTCTTCAGAAGCTTTTTGCCGATTTTCCCACTCCCGAAATCATCATATAGAAACCTTATTATAACGCCTTCACCTGCTTTTTCTATCAGCAGATCGGCAAGTCTGTTTCCAATGTCATCGTTTTCATAAATGTAATATTCGAGATGAATATGATGTTGGGCTCCTTTTATGATTTCAAAAACTTTCGGAAACTTTTCTTCTCCGTTCAGCAATATTTCCACATGATTTTCCTGGGACAAAGGCGAATGAGTGGCATTATACAAAAAATTGATTGTATTGATAAAATTCTTCACCTCATCTTCCCTGTCATGCAACGTTTTATAGTGGGTTTCCTCAACATACTTCTGCGCCAGACTATAAATCTTCTCATTTCGTTTAATAGTAAACGTATAGAATCTGTTTTTCCTGTAATTGACCCCGAAAACGAAATAAATAATGATTCCCACAAAAGGAAGGAAAGTGACAAGCAGCAGATAGGCAAGTGTTTTACTTGTCGTTTTAGTATCCATGATAATTTTTGCAGCCAGCAGAAAGATGCTGATAAAATACAGAATCTCTGCACCCAATAACAGGTAAGGATATTCATTCAAAAATTCTTTAATCATAGATAGGGATGATACTGGAAAATATTCATCAGTATCATCTATTAAAGATAAAAAAAACAGCAGACATAGCTGCTGTTTTTATTTTTTTATAAGAACATTCCTCCGGAAGCCTCGATCCTTTGAGCATTGATCCATCGTGCATCTTCCGTACATAAGAAGGCCACTACTCCGCCAATATCATCCGGAAGTCCCACTCTGCCTAATGCTGTCGCACTGGCAATGGTAGCATTCACTTGCTTGTCATCTCTTGTCCTTCCCCCTCCGAAATCCGTTTCTATAGCACCCGGTGCCACTACATTAGCTTTAATTTTTCTTGGCCCCAATTCTTTCGCCATATATTTTGTGAGCATTTCTACTGCCGCTTTCATAGAACCATACACGGAAGATCCGGGTAATGCGAATCTCGCCAATCCTGAAGAAATATTGATGATTCCTCCACCCTCATTCATAAATGGCAATAATTTCTGGCTTAAGAAAAACACCCCTTTAAAGTGGATACTAAACATTTCATCCATCTTTTCTTCCGTGGTTTCCATAATTGGGGAATACAATGCGGTTCCGGCATTGTTAATCAGGAAATCTATATTGGGACTTCCCGTATTTTCCTTTAAATGATTCGTTACATTCTGTACAAATGCATCAAAACTTTTGGTATCTGTTGTGTCCAGTTGAAAAGCGATTGCTTTTCTTTCCATTGATTGTATTTCTTTGACTACAGCCTCAGCTTCTTCTTGACTGTTTTTATAAGTGATGATCACATCCAGACCTTTCTCAGCAATTTTTAATGCTGAATTTTTTCCTAATCCGCGGCTTCCACCGGTTACTAACGCAATTTTTGTTTGTGTGTTCATTGTTTCTATGATTTAATGATACAAAGTTGAGGATTTTCCCAAAGGGCGGTTTGCTTCAATCAATCTGAAATTTGCAAAATTCAAATCAGGAGCGGAATTCCAACGGCGCAAAAGAAGTTTTCCGCTTAAAGAAGTTGGAAAAATGGGCAATTTCTTCGAATCCCAATGCATAAGATATTTCTGAGACATTCCATTTTGTCTGTCTCAATAATATTTTAGCCTCCTGAACAATACGATCCGCGATAAATTCTGTAGTTGTTTTACCCGTACTTTCTTTCAATTTCTTATTGAGATAATTCACATGTACAGCCAATCTGTCTGCATAATCTTTTGCTGTTCTCAGTTGCAGTCTTTGCTCAAAAGATTCGATAGGAAACTGCCTTTCC
>NZ_BAAFHL010000088.1:0-6239 GCF_042849955.1 Chryseobacterium barbadense | reverse complement strand
GGATGGAGCTACAAAATTTGCGGGAGTAACCCTTACTTTTACAAGTACACCAGCAGCTTATACGGGACAGACGAGCTTTCTGAGAGCCAATAGAAATTATTCAAACTCTACTAATGCCGCTGTAATTGGGAATTTTGATGCTGCTGCTTCCAGAACTTTATATCTTCCTTCAGGCACTTATGTATTTGATGCCGTAGCCCTGATTAACCATGAAGGAACTTCAGAAGGGCTAAGGTGTAGATTTGGATTGAATACTTTTGATATATTAGATGTAATCGTCCATTAAGATTGTCTGCTATATTTAGTCCTGATCCTAATTTAACATTTTCACGGCCGCAAAACGGAATGTAGTAGAAAAGTAGTACCATGAAACTTGTAATTAGTAGTCCATTGACGGATATTTGAAAAAGAATATCGGACCTTATTGATCAGTTCTGAAAACTCATTTTCTTCATAATTTCATGTTGTAGAATTATTCGTTGTGAATATTTTATAATGCTATTGAATTAGAGTATTGTTTAATACTCTAATTTTTTATTTTACTTTACTTAGTAGTATCAGCAAAAATACAAAATGACAGGTTACTGCAAATATTAAAGAGATCAAGCCAGCTGAAATTTAAAGCGGCATCTTTAAGCATAGCAATATACTTTTATTATGGTTTCGGAATAAGATACTCTATAATAATATTTATTCTGCTTTTACCAAGGTCAAATTTTAATCTTACTGCATAATTCATTAATTTTATCTGCAACAGCCAACTGCATTATAACAATTTGCTTCCTATGATAAACCTAGTCTGCAAAACTCATGATTATTACATTGTGCTTTAAGATCAAAGCATTGGAATATTCTAATAAACAAATTAACAACCTGGCACAATACACTTCCAAACTTCTTAGCTCCAATATTGTGGAAGCTTTAAAAAAGGGAAAACAGGTTTGGGATTTATCTGAAGAAAATGAGTATGATAAGGGTAAGGTCCAAGCCCTCCATATTTGCAACCACCATCTCAGAAGAAGTGAGATAATACTCCTGAACAATTAAATGCATATGCAGAAAGAAGTTTACAGATAGTCCTACGTTTTTTCTTTGATTAAAAAATAACAGATGTAACCAAAACTAAAATTTCTTGATTGTTACCCTACCTCTAGCAAAAAACAATTTTTGTAGATGAAAAAGAGGCTTTATAAGAATCTTGAAAAATGAATATTAAATAAAAATGACGCCATTTGTCTTTCAATGGCGTCATTTGTCTTCGCGGAGAGTGAGGTACTCGAACCCTCGGTCCACTTTATCGTCTGGCCTATTAAGCTACTATAAAACAATATAAAACTTCTGTTTAAAGCCCTTTGAATGAATTTCATCAGAATGAATACTACACATAAGGTCTAATATAAAATACTGGCAAATTATCATCTTCCTCTTCAAGCTCATCGTCCATAAAAATTGCTTTCCAGTCTCCAGTGGCAAACTCTAAATCACAATACTCTGTACAACAAGTGTCCAAATCAAATATTCTGGTCATTGTAATAACTGCTTTAGGATACAAAATATCTTCATTTATTTCTAAGGCCAGATCTATTACATTCGAATGTTCATAACGATTTTTGAAAACCTCAAATTGTCTTCTTATCTCTTCTTTGAACTTTTTTATATTTTCATTCTTAATATATAATCCTGTACTTTTAAAGTTATCTCTTAAACAATATTCTAATTCATCAAGCATCACTGATATGAATTTCTCTTTTGGTATATACTCATCATAAATTTCACTCCAGTTATCTTCTTCTGTAAGTGTGATGATATCAAGATACGATCTGTGGTTGATTATATTTTTAAGAAGAGTAGTTGTTCCTTCATAAGTATCTATTTCATAAACTTCGTCGTCAGTGTGAAAACGAAGATGATAATCTAGGATTTCGACTTTATAGTTTTCCCTTTTTAAGCCTGTATATTTCTCAAATGCCAATAAATAACCATCATATTCAGGCAATCCAATCTCAGCACTCATAATATTGAATACCTTTTTGGAAATCCCATCTATACCTGATTTTTTAAGTAAATCCAAAGTCTCTTCTTTCAAAATATTCAAAACGGCTACTGTTTCCACTGCCTTTAATTCAAAATATCTCCGGGAAAGGTAGTTTTTAAAATCCTGTAACACAAAAAAGTAAGGATTATTATCGTTAACTTCTCCTTTTTCTGAATCCCACAACTGTGGATCAATAACATAATTCATACTAAAAGCCGTCTCGTCTTTTCCATCATTGATAAGACAATATAAATTTTGTCCTGTGTCTGCTTGCAAGTAAAATGTAATTTTCATTTGATAGATAAAAGAATTAAATAAAAAATTAATTACGGTTAAAAAGATATTGCACAGTTATTATATCTTTTGAAACCTACGCCAAGTTACACTACATATCTTTTAATCATAGCATTACGTCTTACTCTGACACAATTTGGCATTTAATGTGTTAAAACTTATAAATTCATAAGTAACATTAAATAAAATTCACAACCAAAAACCAATGTAACAAATTATTAATCAATTATTTAAAATCCATATTTGTACATTTATCGAAGCTAAATACCAATAATGGAACCACTAACAAAAGAAGATTTAAGACAATTCAAAATGCAGCTACTTCATGAAATAGAAATGCTTTTGGATAAAAAAATAAAACCAGCTCCAAATAATTTACAGCCAGAATGGATAAGGAGCAAATCTGTTCGTCGTTTTTTAGACATTTCACCTGCCACCTTGCAAAACATTCGGATTACTGGAAAAATAAGATTTAAAAAAGTTTCCGGATCTTACTACTACAACTTTGAGGATCTAAAAAAATTATTTGAGAGTGGAAAAAGCTAACCCCATTCACGGAATTGAATTTTTAATTCAGATTACAGAAGATGGCAGATTAAATGTCTGGCATATTGCACTTCTAACCGCAATCGTTAAACTTGCTTACCTTCAAAATGAGACGGGCGTTATTCGGGTCAGCAGAAGTAAACTTATGTATCAAGCTCACATTAAAAATACTGCTACTTATCATAAATATTTTAAAGAACTTCAAAATTTTGGATATGTAAAATACACTCCATGTTATCATCCCGGCTACCGAAGTACTTTAGAATTATTTGATCTTGAAAATCAGATTCCAGAAATTATCAAAAAAATTGATTTACAACACTTGCTAGTTTAAACAGCGATAAACAATATTTATAGTTTCGTCAATTTTGAGAAGAAGTTTTCAAAATAGTTTTATCTGAAAAAATTTGTGGCAAAATCGTGGCAATCTGATTTTTAAATTAAGAAAAAGCCACTGTTAGTCATCAAATAAAAAGATAGGTTCAGGTCCTTTATGGACTTGCTAATATTATTTTACAATTAGCACTAAGTGGGCAAATAGCAGCCATTTTAAGCCCCAAAGTGTCATTATTATTACTCCAAGATATTTCTTTTTAAGTTTAAAAAAAGAACTTAAATGGAACTGAGATGGAAAGAAATAATATTGCAAAATTGACTCCTGAAAAAGTAGTTGAAATTTTAAAAATGAAAGGAACCATAGTAAGTACTGAGCAAGCCGAAATCATCTTAATTTTCATCACAACAATTGCAAATATAGCAGTAAATCAATACCTTAGTGGTAGAGTTTAAAAATTTCATTACCTACTAACATTATGAAACAAGCAGATTTGTATGTGCGTGTATCGACAGATGAACAGGCAGATAAAGGATATTCGCAGCGTGATCAAGAGGATCGTCTAAGGAAATACTGTGATATAAAAGGTATTTCGATTAGAAATGTTTACATAGAAGATTATTCTGCTAAAACTTTTAAAAGACCTGAGTGGCAAAAATATCTGAATACTCTCCGTAAACAAAAAAAGAATACGGCCAGTACCTTACTTTTGTTTACTAAGTGGGACAGGTTTAGTAGAAATGCTGGTGATGCTTATCAAATGATAAATTTATTACGGACATTTAGCATTGAACCAGGGGCTATAGAACAACCTCTTGATCTAGATATTCCGGAAAATAAAATAATGCTCGCATTTTACCTTGCCGCACCAGAAGTAGAGAATGACAGAAGATCTCTTAATACCTTTTATGGAATGCGGAGAGCTAAAAAGGAAGGTCGCTACATGGGTACTGCTCCGTTAGGATATACAAACAAAATAGCAGAAAATAAAAAATATATAGCTATACATGAACATGAAGGACCTTTGCTTAAATGGGCTTTTGAACAAAATCATCATCAACCAGTTTAATACAGAGCAAGTATGGAAAATGGTTCGCAAAAAAGCAGATGGTAAAGGTAGATTCAACAAAAACAGCTTTTGGTTAGCTATAAGAAATCCATTGTATTGTGGTAAAATATTTATTCCACCTCACAAAGATGAACCTGGATATTTTGTTGTAGGGCAACATGAACCGCTAATCAGTGAAAAAATATTTGATGAGGTACAACAAATATTGGATGGGCGGAAAAGACAAATCAAACCAAAAATAGTTTCACCAGATAATTTACCATTAAGGGGGTTTCTAAAATGCCATAAGTGCGGAAGAACACTTACTGGAAGTGCCTCAAGAGGAAAGATGGGTCGATATTACAATTATTATCACTGCTCTAGCTCTTGCGGTGTTAGATTTAAGGCAGAAGAAACTAATAACATATTTGTAAAGCAACTTCGTAGTTTGATTCCAAAAAAAGGAATAGCAGATATATTTATTGAGGCTATTATTAGTGATTTTACCACCAAAACTGAAGCTAAAAGAGAGGAAAGAACAACTTTGTTAACTCAAATTGAAGGATTGAGTACTCGTGTTAAAAATGCGTTGATACAAAAGATAGATGGCAAAATTGAGGATGAAGAATATCTGTTTATCAAAAAATATTGCAGTGAGAAGATTGAACAATTGGAATTTAAATTGAGTAACCTCTCTGATATTAATACCGAAATTAAAGGCTTATTGAGATCGGGACTAAAAAAAGTGGGAAACCTTGACAAGTACTATGAACAGGGGAACACAGAAGAAAAGAGAAAGATTATAAGTTCGATGTTCCCTGAATTTTTGGTTTTTGATGGAACATTACATCGAACTCCCAGATTAAACTCAGCAGTTGAATTTATCTATCAGAATACCAGTAAATTAAATATTAAAAAAAATGGGACAAATCTATCTTTTTTAGACTTGTCCCGAGAAGTGACCGCAGAAGGATTCGAACCCTCACTGTCGGAGCCGAAATCCGAAGTTCTATCCATTAAACTATGCAGCCCGGTTCATGAGTAATAAATAATAAATAATCCATGATTTTTGTATTGCTCATTACCCGTTACTCATTACTTATCTTTTAGAATGTAATCTTCACTCCACCCAGAATCTGTGCACCAAGAACCTTATATCCTTTGTACGTCTGGTATTTGGAACTTAGAAGATTATTTCCGAGCGCGAAAATACTGAAATTTTTGTGAATTTTATACTCTGCGGAAAGATTTAAGTCTGCATACCCTCCTACTTTATCATTTTTGTCTTCCGTAGACTGGTAAATAATATTCGGAGTCGTCTGAATTGCTTCTAAAGTATAGGAATTGGTTGTTCTGTCGCTGGCAAAAATTCCTTTGAATCCTAACAATAACTTTTTATCCAGCATCGTATATTTAGCCCCGATACTCGCGCTTATTAACGGGACATTGTAAATATCCTCATAATTTTTCAAATCATATTTTCTGAAAAGGATTTCCCCGTCTAAAATCAGGTTTGCTAAAGGAAAATACTGGATACTTCCTTTAATATCACTTACATTTCCATCATCATAGATTGCAGAAAAAGTATTGGCAAAATTATAAGCGGAACGTTCCTGAGCGTCGTAGCTGAACAAATCATTCGCCTTGAAGAACATAATGTCTCTCATTTTTCCGAAGCCTGCAGAGAAATCGTATTTGATCATTTCATCAAAATCCCCTCTTAACCCAACATAAAAATGATATTTAGTCTCCGTTGGCCTCAATACCTGATCCGAAAGAATGAACGGATTATCTTGTAGCAAATCTCCATATGTATTCAACTTCAAACCTCCGTCTACTCCGCCATAAAACTTGAATTCTTTAGAAGCAGCCAATTGGAATTCCGCTTGTGGGAACCAATAGGTTTTATTATTTTTCATTTCCTCTGCCATCAAATCATTGGAATTTTTAGCATTCAGGAAGTTAAATGATGATCCTAACAT
>NZ_BAAFHL010000087.1:0-6297 GCF_042849955.1 Chryseobacterium barbadense | reverse complement strand
ACCCGGGAAGAGTCGGAGTTTTACCGGAAATTACTCTTTTTGAACTCTCATAATTGCTTATTTTAGCCAACATATTGATTATCGATGAAAGACACCGGAGAACGCCATATTCTTAATGAAAACTTCAATAATAAGTCGGAGTTTTACATTCACCTGATGCACATTGCCACCTATGAATATGCTAAAAGTTTTGTTAAGGGTAAAAAAGTATTAGACTTTGGTTGTGGTTCGGGCTATGGAACCCAAATGTTATCAGAAGATGCCCAAAGTGTAACGGGTGTAGACATCAGCAAGGAAGCCATTGAATTTGCTAAAACAAATTACACCGCTTCCCGTCTGGATTTTAAAACAATACCGGAAATTTCCAATGAAAAATTTGATATAATCACTTCTTTTCAGGTGATAGAGCATGTTCCGAATGATAACCAATATGTGACTGACTTAAAAAGACTTTTGAATCCCGGTGGTTACCTGTTGATTTCAACACCGGATAAAACCAACAGACTTTTCAATTATATTCAGCAACCCTGGAATATTTTTCATCTAAAAGAATATACTGCGGGAAGCTTACATCATTTGCTGCAGAAGCATTTTAACCAAGTGGAAGTGTTGAAAATCGGTTCCGATTCAGATTTGGTATTGGAGGAGATCAACAGAACAAAAAAGCAGAAAATACTTACGCTTCCTTGTACTTTGAGCATTTATCCTTATTCTGTAAGAGTTTTTCTGTTGAATGCTTTAAAATCTCTATTTGAACTGAAAAAGAAATTAAAGCCGGAAGCTCAAAAGGAAGTTACAGAAAACAGTATAACCAATAATTTTACTTCACAATATTCTCAAAAAGACATTAAAATTGAAAAGGATATGCAATATTCCACTGATCTATTGGTTATTTGCATTAAAGAATAAACCGATTAAAAAATATAATCTTTCATACGGGAAGTGGCCAATTCCTTCTCGTTGATCCAGCTAAGGAGGGCATCCAATTTGTCCTCCATTTTTCTGCCCGAAAAAAGACTTCTGTAAAACGGGATTTTAAACCTGTATTTTTTAAAGTCGGTGAATTGCCATGTATTGAGATAAATCAGAACAAATTCCTCGTTCTTTAAGGTTTCAAAGACCATATTCTGATAATAGTTCATCGGCAGCATCTGAAATACAAAATCATTGTACGGCAACTGGCTGTAAGGAGAAATGCTTTCGGGCACGATACTTATTCCATCCTCTTCCACGATTTCGGTATTTCTTTCCAATCTTTTCAATGGGAACAGAATGTTCGCGTTATCGATGTTGGAGATATAATTAAATTCCAGGAGTTTCAACTCTTCCGAGGGCAGTTTTAAATCTTTTTGTCGAATCCCTCTTACCTGTTTCTCCAGGAAATCCTGCATGCTTTTCTTGGCTTGTTCAACTTCCTGAAGACTGGAATTTTTATTATAAAAAGCAATTTCATGACCGCGGCCCGAAATTGCTTTTATAAGATTTCTACATTTTTCCGTGATGGAAATCTCAACGAAAAAAGTGGCTTTTATATCATGGATATCTAAAATTCTGAGAATTGATTTGGTATTATCTTCCGTAATTTTCAATCTTTCATCATCGGAAATCTGAACGCCATTTTTAGTTTCAGCTTCCATATTCACGATGTTGAAGGTTAACAATATCATTTAAACTAAATTTTAGATAAAATTTGTAATTTATTTTATTATAGTTAGATATAAATATTATTTAAAGTAAGTTTGACCAATTAATTCTTATTCAATTTCACTTTTAAATTTTTAATCATATCCTTTGACATTTCGGAAATTCCGAAGTCATACGTAAGTCCCCAATCTTTTTTCGCAATTGAATCGTCGATAGAAGCCGGCCACGAATCTGCAATAGCCTGCCTGAAATCCGGTTTATAATCAATGGTAAATCCAGGGATTTCTTTTTTGATTTCTTCTGCCAATTCTTTGGGGGTAAATGACATTCCACCCAGGTTATAAGACGAACGTACCGTTAAGCTATCTTTAGGAGCATCCATCAGCTTTAACGTTGCATTGATGGCATCATCCATATATAACATTGGCATTGCGGTATTTTCAGAAATAAAGCTTGTGTACTTTCCTTCTTCTACTGCTTCGTAGAAAATTTCCACTGCATAATCTGTAGTTCCTCCACCTGCAGGAGTTTTCCAGGAAATCAGTCCCGGATATCTAATACTTCTTACGTCTACTCCATGCTTATCGAAATAATACTCACACCATTTTTCTCCGGCCATTTTAGAAATACCGTATACAGTAGTCGGATTTAAAACTACATCCTGTCCTACATTTTCTTTTGGAATTCCTTTTCCGAATACAGCGATTGAGCTTGGCCAGAAGATCTTTTTGATCAATCCTTCCTTTGCCATTTCACAAAAATGAAGAAGAGGCTCCAGGTTCAGTTTCCATGCAAAAATCGGTTGTTTTTCAGAAGTTCCGGAAAGTAGCGATGCCAAGTGATACACCGTAGTGATATCATAATCTTTGATCACCTGTCTCACCAGTTGGGTATTGGTTACGTCCATTCTTTCATAGTGTCCGGCAGAAGTAATTCCTTTTTGCCATCTGTCTAATCCGGAAGCAACCACATTATCTGCACCGTGAATTTCAACAAGTCTGTTTGTAAGTTCGGTGCCTATCTGACCTAAAGCACCTGTAATAAGTATTTTCTCCGTATAGGACTCCATTTTTAGATTTTTATTAGTTGATAAACAGCAAAAATAAAGATTTTACAATTGAAAATAAAACTTAAATTTGTATTAAATCAAATAATAAATTAATATGGCTCTACAAGAAGAAATAGATATTAAAGCAAAAGAAATTCACACAGAAAATCTAAGTATGTCAATTGGAGAAATCATTAGTATGTATAATGATGGAGATCTAGATATTCACCCCGAATTTCAAAGATTCTATAGATGGAATTCTACTCAAAAATCAAAATTAATAGAGTCAATTTTATTAAATATTCCCATACCCTCGATTTTTGTAGCTCAAAGACCCGATGGGATTTGGGATGTTGTTGATGGTTTACAAAGACTTTCAACAATTTTTGAATTCATTGGAATACTAAAAAATGATAAAGACATATTATTACCACCTTTAAAATTAGTTGAAACTCAATTATTACCATCATTAAAAAATAAACTTTGGGAAGATTTAGGTGAAAATCCAACATTATATTCTGATGAAGATTTTTTTACTGATGCACAGCAAAGATATTTTAAGAGAAGTAGATTAAATTTCGTGATAATTCAAAAAGAAAGTGATTCGACTAGTAAGTATGAACTATTTCAAAGACTCAATACTGGAGGTAGCTCATTAACACCTCAGGAAGTTAGAAATTGTTTGTTAATAATGAATAATGAAAATTATTTTGAAAAATTAAAAGAATTAGCTGAATTCCCCTCCTTTCTAGAAACCATAAGTTTATCTGAAAAAAATATTGATGAACAATATGAAAAAGAACTTGTTTCAAGATTTTTAGTTTTAAAAAATGCTCAACAACATGAATTTAGGTCAATAAATGACTTGAGTACTTATTTAGATAATAAACTTATTGAATTTTTCAATAATAATTTTAACAATTGGAATACTATTAAAGAGAATTTTGAAAGGACTTTTCTTTTAATTAATGAACAGGCTGGCGAAAACGCATTTAAAAGATACAATAAACAGAAACATATTTTTAATGGTAGCTTCATAGTTTCTGCTTATGAAATGGTAGCAATAAATATTGCAAAAAATATTGAATATTGGGAAAATAATAGAAATTTAGTTCAAGAAAAAATCATTGAATGCTGGCAAAAGATTGATGAGGAAAATATTAGTTGGAGAGGTTACAATGCCGCTGAAAGATTACCTAAAACAATTTCCATAGGAGAACAAATATTTTTACATGAAAGTTAGATCTTTAAGTGAATTACAAAGTAAGTTAGATAGTGATATTCAATGGCGCAAAAAGGAGTTAATCGATTATAAATTAGTATTAGAAAATAACAAATTATCTACAGCATTAAATCCTTTAATAAGGGGTGGTATTGCTTTGTCTTATGCCCATTGGGAAGGTTTTATAAAAAATTCTTCTAGTTTTTATGTATCATATATTTCCACATTAAAATTACCTTTAGATAAAGTAAAATTAAATTTTGTTGCCTTAAAATTTAAGAAAAAATTTAACCAAAACAATGGAATATTACAATCAATACATTTAATACAAGAATTGCAAAGTATTGAAACATCTTTTTGTAAAATTTTTGATAAAGATATTATTGAAACTAAATCTAATCTAAGATTTAGCATTCTTAATGAGATACTAACCTCACTTGGATTTGAAGCTGAACACTTTGAAAAAAATGAAAATTTCATTGACAAAAAGTTAGTTGATCCTAGGAATGATATTGCTCACGGCACATATAGAGATGTCAATTATGAGGATTTTAAAATTGTTTTTGACAATACTATTCCATTAATGGAATACTACAAAACTTTAGTTGAGAATTCTGCTACTCTTAAATCTTATTTAAAATGAAAAAAAAAATAATCTTTTTCTTTTTAATCTCTTCTAGATTTGTTTTTTCTCAATTTACCGATATCAATATCGTAAAGGAAGTAAAAGTAAAAAACAAAGGTGTTGTTGTTTCCGCACATCCTTTAGCCAGTGAAGCCGGGGCAAAAATCCTGAAAACGGGAGGAAATGCTTATGATGCAGTTGTAGCAACCCAATATGCATTGGCTGTTGTTTATCCGCAGGCAGGAAATATTGGTGGTGGTGGATTTCTTGTTGGTGTTAAGAATACAGGAGAAAAATTCACGATTGATTATCGTGAAACGGCTCCCGGAAAGGCATCAAGAGATATGTATTTAGATAAAAAGGGAAAAGCAAATACAGATTGGTCGCAAAACGGGAGATTGGCAGTAGGTGTTCCCGGAAGTGTAGCCGGATTCTTCGCTACCTTAAAATACTGCAGGCTTCCTATGGAAAAACTGATTCAGCCTGCCATAGATCTTGCTGAAAAAGGTTTTGCCATTACCGAGCAGGAAGCCGGATTGCTCAATGCCCATCAAGAGATATTTCAAAAACATAACACTTCTTCTATTGCTTTTGTAAAAAACACTCCTTGGAAAGCCGGAGACATTCTCATCCAGAAAGAATTGGCTGAAACCTTGAAATTAATCCAAAAATCTGGAGCTAAAGGGTTTTATGAAGGAAAAACAGCCAGTCTTTTAGTGGCTGAAATGAAGAAAGGAAACGGAATTATAAGTCTTGAAGACTTAAAAAATTATAAAGTCGCTGAGAGGAAAGCCTTGGAATTCGATTATAAAAATAATCATGTAGTTTCTATGCCTTTGCCTTCAAGCGGCGGACTTCTTCTGGCTCAAATGCTGAAAATGTCGGGATATGAAAACCTTGAAAAATATCAACAAAATTCTGCTCAGGCTGTACAAATCATGATTGAGGCAGAAAGAAGGGCTTTTGCAGACAGGGCTGAATATATGGGAGATCCGGATTTTATTGAGGATAAGACTACTTACCTGATCTCCGATGAGTATCTGAAAAACAGATGGAAAAGCTTTAGTTTCAGCAAAGCTACCTCAAGTTCGGAAGTTGGAAAAATTACTCCGCAACCGAAAGAATCTACAGAAACCACTCATATTTCCGTTATTGATAAGGATGGCAACGCTGCAGCTGTAACGACAACTCTTAACGGATTATATGGCAGCAAAGTCGTGGTTTCCGGAGCCGGTTTCTTTTTAAATAATGAAATGGACGATTTCTCTATAAAACCGGGAGTTCCGAATATGTTTGGAGCAGTAGGCGGTGAAGCCAATGCCATACAACCGAATAAAAGAATGCTTTCTTCCATGACTCCTACCATTCTGCTGAAAAACGGTAAACCTTATATGGTTGTAGGAACTCCCGGAGGAACAACGATTCCCACTTCTGTTTACCAGTCTATTGTGAATGTTATTGATTTTAAACAAAATGCCAATATCTCGGTGAATGCTCCCAAATTTCATCATCAATGGCTCCCTGAAACCGTAATGGCTGAGGAGAGTTTCCCTGAAACCACCCTTTCTGAACTTACAGCTAAAGGATATGTTTTTAATAAGGTACGACAGCTAGGGAGAACGGAAATGATCTTAATTGATGATCAAGGCAATATTCATGCTGTTGCAGATGGACGTGGTGATGACTCTGTGGCAGTGGAATAAATTATAGGAATTTTGAGTTTTGGGGGGGGGGGGGGGGGGCGCGGGGCCGGCGCCG
>NZ_BAAFHL010000086.1:0-6505 GCF_042849955.1 Chryseobacterium barbadense | reverse complement strand
TCATACATTCCGTAGTCTACTTCATTTTTTAGGATTTTCCTACTTCAGTTCTTTTCGCGCGAGGCTTTTCACTGTGATCGTCTTCGCTTGCTCGCTTACGTAAATATAATTTTTCTTTTTCAATTGAAAAAATAAAAGTCTTTTTGTTGTCGGTGTTGTTGTAAATGTGGACTTGTGGATAAAATCGGTGCGGATTTCGGGGTTGGCTTTATCCACAAATCCACATTTTTAGTTGTCTTGTCGGCGAGAAGGTCAATGAAGCGGAGTTGAGAAGTTTCGGTGGTTTATTCGGCTAAAATTCCATTCGGAGAACGTAGAGCGGTGGCTGTGGAATACTTCGTATGGAACAAAGGAAAGCATTTTGCATAATCCCAAATTATAGGCACTGATCGGGTTTTGTGCGTAACGGAGCTTTGCGGAGTGGAGAACAACGTTTTGCGCTGGACGTGCGTATAATTTTGATTATGTAATTTGCTGTGGCTTTTTAGGAGATGTATTTTTCAATTTCCTGCTTCAGATTTTCGAGTTCGGTTTGATTAAAATATTCCAGGCTTCTTAAATATCTAAATCCTGCTTTGTATTGAACTTCTCTTACATTGTATTGTTTCAGCCAGAGATTAATCCTGCTGTTTCTGATCAGCTGTAAACTTTCGATATTAATCTGTTTTCTAATTTCCGATGTGATACTGCTAAATCTTGTTTTTTCACTTAAAATAAAAAGCTTTTCCGTTTCTTTTACCGTTTTTGAGAGTTGTAATAATTCTGTTCTTGTTTCTGTAATGTATTTGTACAGCTCTAAAATTTGTGATGCTTCTAACGGTAAAATTCTTTCTTTTAATCGGTTTTCCGTGGCTTCAGGAACTTTAATTTTTCCTTTCTCTAAATCTATATCCTGTACTTTTAATTCTCTTAAACTTCCTGTGTTTAATCCCTGATAAATAATTAATCCTAAAATGATCTGATTTCTTTTTCCAAATAAACTGAACTGTCCTTTTTTGTATTTCTTTTCTCTAAAATCTTTCTCGATATTCTGTAATTCTTCTTCTGTTAAAAACCCTGTAATTAATGGTCTTTTCGGTGTTCTTATTCTAAAATTCTTTAAAGGATGATCTTTTCTTTTTCCTGATAATTGTAAATATTCAAAGTATTGTTCTATAGTTCTGATCTGATTATTTACTGTAATTAAGGCATATTTTTTCTGTTGTAATGCTACAATTTTTAATAGTTCTGCTGTATTTATTTTATCAAAATTTTGTTTTCCGGAACATAGGTTTTTCCATAACAAAACCTGCTTTTCTTTCTCTACTAATGTATTTTCTGTATAATGATAATGATCTTTTAAATAGTGTAAAAACTCTTTCATAGATGGGTGTAACGTTGTGTGCTTTCTAAGCTTCTGTGTCCTAAAAATCTGCTTACTTTTTCGAGTTTCATTCCGTTTTTAAGGAGATGGGATGCAATGCTGTGTCTTAGTAAATGGGGATAAATTCTTTTTGTAATACTGCTTTTTTCTGCAATCTTTTCGATGATAAATTCTATTCCTGAAGGCGTTAAATTTCCTTTTAATCCCTGTAAAAAACATTCTCCTTTTTCTTCTCTTATCTGTAAATAATCTGTGAATATTTCTAATGCTTTGCTATGGATGGGAACTTCTCTCTGATAGCCTGTTTTGGATTTTCTTATCAGGACTTTTGCGTTTTCTATATCTACATCTTCCAGTAACAGTTCTGCCGATTCTCCTGCCCGTAATCCTAAATAATACAAACAACATAAAACGGCTTTATCTCTTGTATTTACCGCTGTTTCAAAGAGGTTCTGTATTTCTTCCGGGTTTAATATTTCTATCTCAGGAATAATGGTTTTAAGGCTTTTGCAGATGACAAGACTGGTTTCTTTCTGAAGGGTTTCTTTTCTGTAGTTTCTGTATAATTTAAGGGCGGTTAAATGAT
This sequence comes from Chryseobacterium barbadense, assembly GCF_042849955.1. Lineage (NCBI taxonomy): Bacteria > Pseudomonadati > Bacteroidota > Flavobacteriia > Flavobacteriales > Weeksellaceae > Chryseobacterium > Chryseobacterium barbadense. Next base: position 4,556 of record NZ_BAAFHL010000086.1, on the reverse strand, counting down.
TGTTTACCGTATTGTTGCTGAGTAATTTTTCAGGATTGTTTTTATTTTTTCTTTGTTTCAGATAACGGATATAATCTTTCGGAAGGTTTCCTTTTTCTCTGTACTGTTCGTATTCTTTTACTATAGATAAAATTCTCTGAATGTTCTTTTTCTGGTAGTTCCGAAGTTCTAAATATCTTCTAAATTCTTCCATATTTCATAAGTATGATGGTTTTGCTTACTCAATATTTTTTATTTTGGGTCACCAGACAATTTATAATTGATAAATGATTGATGATGAATGATTTATTTTGTCGTAGCTTTATTTTTTGTGAACCAATGGCGAACCGTAGTGAACCAGACCTTACAGGTCAGGCAATTTTATTTATTGCTTTTTAATTCTTTTATCTGCTTCAATAAATACTCTTTTATTTCTGCTCTAAGTTTCTGATAATTATCCCAATAACTTACTTTGTAGCGGATTCCTGTATTGTTAAATCCTCCAGCTTGCTTAATATATTCGAGTTCTAAAAGGGTGTTGATATATCTCTGTAACTGTGTTTTTGATAAATTAAATTCCTGTCTGATCTCTCGTTGCATAAAGTCTTTTTCAGGACTTTTTATAAACTTCTTCAACTTTTCAAAGAACTGTCTTAAACTTCCGTCTAATTCGTCTACTTTCAACACGATGCTTTCAAATAGTACTTCTGTAGCCTGTTCTATATCTTCGATTTCTGTAATGAGATACCCGTTTTTAACTTCTCTCTGATATTGATTGATAAATGTAACCTGTTTAATAACTGCCTGATACATATCGTTTAATCTCCTTATTTTATGTACCTTTTCAGGAAGATTGAGTCTTGTTGCATAGGGATTAATAACCTCATAATACTTTAAATTTCTGACTAATTTCTGGACGAAGTTCGTCGCCCAATTTTGTTCGTTTCTGTCAATTTCCCCTGCGTTCCTTTGGTTCTGATAATGGATGATTCTTTGTGTCTGCTCTTTGCTTTCATCGACTGCCAGTAAAAAACTTCTGCTCATATTATCTTCGTAAGTTTCTCCTTTGGTCGTTGCTGATAAACTGCTAAATTGTCCTTTCACGATTTTATGGGAAGATTTATTATTTCCCTTTTTATCTTTGATAGTAACAGAACTTCTCAACACCTGATTGCTGATAAATTCACGAAGTGCATACAAAGCATCTTCCTTTAATCCGTCCAAATCTTCGATGATTATTATCTTCTGGAATAAATCGAACTCGCCCCAATTGTATAAACTAGATTCTGTAATTCTCGTAAATCTCAGAACATCTTCCTGTGGCATCAAATCTGCAATCCTCGAGATAATATGTGTTTTTCCGCTTCCCGAACTTCCTTGCACAATGCCGTGTAACGGGCTTTTATTTAAGTAACTGATTGTAATTAAAAACAATAATAAACGGCTGTTTTCTTCGCCGATTATCCCTGCTTTTTCTATTAAATTATTTAATGATTTCAGTAAGTCTTTTTGCTGTAGAAAGTCTGCTGTTGTCTTTGGCTCTGCCTTTTCCTTTCCTGCTGATTGTACAGATTTCTCTACAGTAACTTTTATTTTATTTTCAGATGAAAGAAAAATATCTTTTCGGCTATTCAGTAATTCTATAAATATCGTTTCATCGTGTAACTGCAAAGTCTCATTAATATCTTTATTAGGAAGTTCTACCGTAGAGATTTTATAATTTCTAAATTCTTCTGCATATTTCTTAACCGCCTTTTTTCCCGCATCATCCTGATCAAAACAAAAGATAATTTCTTCCAGCTCCTGAAGCTCTTTTATTGCGCTTAAAATTTCTTCATTCAATCCATTCGTTCCAAAACAGCTTATAAGGCTGTAATTGTCCCTGATTTCTTTGATCTGAAGTAAACTTGCACAGTCGATTATAGCTTCTGTCAAAATCAGTTTTTTAGTATCTGATTTCGGATATCCGGGATAAATTCCACTGCGGTTTTTTAAGTAAAAATGTTTACCGTTTTTGTTCTCTACTATGGCTCTAAAATAAAAGCTTACGATTTCTCCAGATTTATTTTTCAGTGGAAAAGCAATACATTTATTCGCAAAAATACTATAGCCTTTTTCTCCTGTTCTGTTGTTGATTAATCCTTTATCCTGTAATAACCCTACTTCTAAAGCATTGCTGATTAATTCTTCGCTTTTCCTTTCTCCGTGGTGGAATTGTCCCGAGTTGTAACCGATTTCTAAAATGGAGTTATCCAAATTCCTTTTCTCAATATATTGCTTTGCAGGATTGGAACAATACAAAGCTTTTCTAAAATAGCTAAACGTGTTTTCTAAAAAGTCCGTGTCGGACAGACGATTGTTTTTAGTTGTTGGATTTTTTAAAATTGACATTTCCGAACTCATTAAACTTTGTGCCTTTACAATCGCTTCGTGTTTACTTAACTTCTCAAAATCTTCTATAAACTGTATTACATCTCCAGTTTTTCCGCAACTGTGGCACTTGTAAAAGTTCTTTTCTACATTGACCTGTAAGCTCGCTGTTTTGTCTTCGTGATAAAAGCAATGAAGCATTTTGTTTTTGGGCTGTAAATTGTAATGCTTCAGGACTTCGGATAAACTTAATCGTTGTTTTATGAGAGAGATTTCCATAAATAAAAAATTTTTGAAAAAAGTTTTATATACCTTATTGAGTACAAAGATATATTATAAAATCTATTTATCAAAAATTATTAGATTTTTATTTACCTTATAAAGTATTTATATTTGCTTATTATTAGTAAAATACAGTGGTTTAATACCTTAAAAGATATAAACAATGGATTCGTTCGGTAAAAAATTAAGAGAGTGCAGAGAAGCTAAAAGCCTTTCCCAAAAAGATTTGGCAGGGATTTTAAACACTTCTTATTCTGTTATCGGGAAGTATGAGCGTGATGAGATGATTCCTTCTATTGAGGTTGCTAAAAATATTGCTAAAATTTTAGGAACTACAGTTGGTTATCTTTTAGGAGAGACAGAAGAAGTAAATATCTTCAAAGATCCTGCAATGCTCAACCGTTTCAACGATATCGAAAAGCTTGATCCTGAAAATAAAAAACATCTGCTTTCTGTAGTAGATGGGTTTATTCAGGCTCTCAAAATTAAAAATATTGCTGCGCTTTAGTTCTGTTTACTAATACAAAACAGAACATTGTATAACATAAAAACCCTCGCAAAATGCGAGGGTTTTTATTTATCTGCCACACGATGAAATCGGTAGCAGGATATTATTTTCTCATTAATATTTGAGAATCACTTAAAATGGGTTGCTCTTTTATATTTTGTATATAACCTGATGATTCGAAGGTGATGGAACCAACATCAGTCAATATTTCATAGTCCCATTTTATATCTTTTCCATTAGGATATAATCGAGAATTTGAGCGGTTAATGTCCTGAATATCTAACCCAACGGTGTTTTGAAAGTCAAGATCAATTTTCAAATTTAAAACATCCATAAACACCAAATCACATGGTGAAACCCAAAATTTATACAAATTAGATGTTTCGTCTAAAACCCATTTAAAAATATAATCTATATCTAAAATTAATTTTTGATTTTCAGCAGGAAGAAAAATAGAATAAACATAACTATCGTGCCATCCCATTTCTTCAAAATCAGAATCTGTCCATAAATCCTTTACATTCATATTTTATTTCTTATTAAGATAATTTCTGATAATTCTTACATCTTGTTGGGTTACAGGTTGAACCCATTTTCTATCTTTATTTAAAAATGTTTCTCCTTTATTGTTTGTATTTAGGAACGATCGTTGAATGTGTGGAGTTTCTACTCCTTTATGTGGAGCACCGCGCAAATCATAATGAAGAGCTCCATCTGTTGTTCCTATAGAAACTCTATTTTTACCATTATTTAATTTGACTAAATCGTCAATTTGACTTTCGAAAGTATTTTGAAGTGCTCCTTTTTCAGCAGACAACATCTTTAAGCCTCCTGTATTTCCACTCCTTGTTATTAATAAAGCTGCTAAAAGATAATTTTCATTTCCACCATTACCCGCAAGAGCCATTCCTCCGACTTCAAAAACTCCAAGAGGGTCTCCAGCTCCGCCAACATATTGTATAGGACCATCACTCCATCCTTTTCCGCTAGGCTGTACATTCATAATGCCAGTACCTGCTTCTGTAGCAAAGTTTTTAGTATTTATGGAATTTCCATTTTGATCAATTACACCACCCGAAGATGTTAAGTTATATGAATAACTACTGGTTTCAATACCAGCAATACTTGTTGTACCATTAATTGTAGCACTTTTATAAACGTTGCTTACTCCTGTGTATCCTGCTGCTTCTGCCTCTGCTTTGGTATTAACATTTGGATCATATGTATAAGATTTACCGTTTAAACTATTCTGTTCAATCCATCCCAAACCTTCTCTTCCATCAGGATCGATAAAATTAATCGGATTATTGAATGCATAGTTATATGGACTATGACGAGTCATTTTCTCCGCCAGCGGATCAACCACTCCCCATCTACCAATATCCGGCATATACATCCTCGCCCCATAATCATACAT
>NZ_BAAFHL010000085.1:0-6565 GCF_042849955.1 Chryseobacterium barbadense | reverse complement strand
GTAACCCTTAGAACAGCTCAACCATTAGTTTTTGACAGTTTAATCAACGATAAGAGAACGGGATCTGCCATTTTGGTGGATGAAACTTCCAATTCAACGGTTGCGGCATGCATAATTCAGTAAATAATGGAAACATCAGAATATTTCATTGAAAAGATTTTCAAGAAGAAACAAAGCAATGTTATTGGCTTTTTTGACAAAAACACCACTGAAGTTTTCGTCAAAGAACTATACAAAGTGCTTTTTCTTCCACAGCATATTCATACTGAAGACAAATTAAGAAAAGATTTTGCAAGACTGCATAACACTCTTTTAAATTTGATCAACAGTATCACAGAAGGTAAAATTCTTGCAGAACAGCAGGCTGATCTTTTTTTTGAGGCATTACCCGGAATATACAATAAGCTGATCTTAGACGCAGAAGCCATTCTTGAATTTGATCCGGCCACAGAATCACTGGAAGAAATTCTTTTGGCCTATCCCGGATTTTTTGCAACCTATGCCTACCGGATTTCGCATCAGCTATGGAACCAGGAAATCAAAATCATTCCGCGCATCATTTCGGAATATGCCCACAGCAAGACCGGAATAGATATCCATCCGGGAGCAAAAATAGGAGATCATTTCTTCATTGATCACGGAACCGGAATTGTGATTGGAGAAACAACCGTTATCGGAAATCATGTAAAACTCTATCAAGGGGTAACATTGGGTGCTTTACATGTTTCCAAAGATAACGCCAACCAAAAAAGGCACCCGAATATTGAAGACCATGTCATCATTTACTCAGGAGCTACCATTTTAGGAGGAAATACAACCATAGGCAGAGAAAGCATAATTGGCGGAAACGTCTGGATAACCCAAGATGTGCCTTCCCATTCTCTGGTGTATCATAAAAGTGAAATAAAAATCAAGGATAACAGCTCCTTACCGGAATCTTTAACCTTTGTTATATAAATCAATAAAACAACATAAAATTGAATCGGCATGAAATTCCAAAACACCCTAGAAACAATCGGGAATACACCAGTAGTAAAAATCAATAAGCTATTTAATTCTGATCATGAAGTATGGATCAAGCTGGAAAAAAGTAATCCGGGAGGAAGCATCAAAGACAGGATTGCCTTGGCTATGATTGAAGATGCAGAAAATAAAGGATTATTAAACAAAGAAAGTGTAATTATAGAACCTACCAGTGGAAACACAGGAATCGGGCTTTCTTTGGTAGCCGCAGTAAAAGGGTATAAGCTTATTCTCGTCATGCCCGACAGTATGAGTGTGGAACGCCGTAAAATCATGGAAGCCTACGGAGCAGAATTTGTGTTGACTCCAAGAGAAAAAGGAATGAAAGGAGCCATTGAAAAAGCCAATGAGCTGGCCCAGGAAACTTCTAATTCATGGATCCCCAAGCAATTTGATAATCCCGCCAATGTACAGGTTCATATTGAAACAACGGCTCAGGAAATATTGAATGATTTTCCTGACGGGCTGGACTACATCATTACCGGAGTAGGAACAGGCGGACATATCACAGGAATTGCCAAAGTATTGAAACAAAAATATCCTGACCTTAAAGTTCTTGCTGTAGAACCGGAGCTTTCACCTGTTTTAAGCGGCGGAGAACCTGCACCACATCCTTTACAAGGGTTAGGCGCCGGATTCATCCCATCCATTTTGGATACCTCAATTTTGGACGGAATCATCAAAATAGGAAAAGAAGAAGCTTTTGAATATGCCATTAATGCTGCCAAAAAAGAGGGACTTTTTGTAGGAATTTCTACAGGAGCAGCCTTAGCGGCAGTAGCAAAACAACTTCATGAAATACCTAAAGGATCAAAAATTTTAACAATTAACTACGATACAGGCGAAAGATACCTGTCCATTGAAGGACTCTTCTAACCTCTAAACCCATTACAATGAACGCAACTATCAAAACACCAAAGGTTTACCTTATCGGTGCAGGACCCGGCGACCCTGATCTCATCACTGTAAAAGCGGTTAAAGCCCTTGCTGAAGCTGAAATCATCCTGTCTGATCGCCTGGTGAGCCCGGAAATTTTACAACAATACGCAAATAAAAATGCAGAAATCATATATGTAGGAAAAGAATGTAGTAAAAATGCATCCACTCCTCAATCTTTCATCAACGAATTAATAGTTGACTATGCTCTTCAAAACAAGAATGTAGTAAGGCTTAAAGGGGGTGATGTTTCCATTTTCTCCAATATTCTGGATGAATTGCAAACCTTAAAACAGAATAAGATCTCTTATGAGATCATTCCGGGGATTACGGCAGCTTTAGGAGCAGCAGCTTATGCGGGAATGCCCTTAACGGCCAGGAATCATGCCACTTCGGTTCGTTTTCTTACCTATTATAAATCTGAGATTCTTGATGAGACCTATTGGAATGAATTAGCGGTTACGAATGACACACTTGTTTTTTATATGTCTAAAGGAAACCTATCCAGCCTTGTGGAAAAATTGATAGATCTCAATATTTCCAGGGATAAAAAAATTGCCATCATTGAACAGGCTACAACTCCATATCAAAAAGTATATACTTCTTCTTTTGATGATTTTAAGGCCAATTTTGCTGATAAGGATTTTATTTCTCCTTCGTTGGTGGTTATTGGCAAAGTAGTCTGTTTGCATGAAGAATTTTCCTGGCTGGAAAATGCTAAAGAGGAAGACCTTTATTTCAAATCGGTCGTTAACGGAAGTCTCATCCCAACAACTCAAAATCTTTTTCAATATGCTGTCTGAAACTAAATTCAATATCCTCAAACAAATATCCGGTGATTTTTCAAGGGACGAAACCATTTGGGCAAGCGGTTATCTGGCCGGACTTGCCGGAGCACCCGTCGGTATTGCTCAACCTGCCTTACAAAACAATCCGGACCATGAAATTGCCGTAAAGAAAATTACACTTGCATACGGTACGGAAACCGGAAACAGTAAAAAGCTGGCTACAGAGCTTGCCGGAATCATCAAGAAAAAAGGGATCCAGGTAAAATTGGCAGATCTTTCCCAATACAAACCTAAAGACCTCATCAAAGAAGAATTTTTCTTTGTGATCATCAGTACACAGGGAGAAGGAGAGCCTCCTATGCTGGCTAAGAAATTCTATGATCATATTCATGAGAACGAATTGATTCTTACCCAGCTCAAATTTGGAATTCTCGCCTTAGGAGACAGCAGTTATCCGCAGTTTTGCAAAACAGGAGAAGACATTGATTTCCGATTCGAAATATTAGGAGCGGAACGCATCATTCCATTGAAAAAATGTGATATTGATTATGAACAGGAGGCTCATCAATGGATAGAGCATATCTTTGAAGTGGTTACAAAGACCTCAGCAAAAAACCCAAAAAGCGTTTCAGCTCCAAAAATTTCAACAGGAAGAAAAAAATACTGGGGAACGGTTTCCAACATCATCAATCTCAACGACATTACTTCCGAGAAAGAAACCTACCATATTGAAATAGAAACGGATGAGGCCATCACTTATCAACCGGGAGATGCATTGGGAATACTTCCTTTCAATCCCAAAACCGTAGTGGATGAAATCATTGCATTGACAGGCATTGATCCTGAAAAACAGATCAAAACCTCAAAAGTTACCGCCAGTGCAGAAGAGCTTTTGTATAAGCATCTTAATATCAGTTACCTTCTGAAAACTACTGTCGCTCAATACGCAAAGATTACAGGACATCAAATTCCGGAAATCCGTTTAGGTCTTCTTGATCTGCTTCGGATATATCCGGTGAAAAATGCAGGACAATTTGAAGAAGTAATTGCCATTCTCACCGGTCAGGCTCCACGCTTATATTCTATTTCTTCCTCTCCGGAAGCACATGGAGATACCGAGATCCACATCACGGTAGCCAAATCGGAATACCAGATTGATGATCAGAAACGCAATGGATTATGCAGCGGATTTTTGAGTGAATTCCAGGAAGGGAACGAGTTTGAATTTTACATACAGGAAGCTAAACACTTTAAACTTCCTCTATCCGATAAAGATATCATCATGATAGGACCGGGAACAGGAATCGCTCCTTTCAGATCTTTTCTTTGGGAACGGGATGCAGCAGGTGCAGAAGGAAGAAACTGGCTGTTCTTCGGAGACCGGAATTTTATTTCAGACTTCCTTTATCAATCAGAAATCCAGGATTTTCTAAAAACGGAAACATTAACCCACCTGGATATTGCTTTTTCAAGAGATACTTCACAAAAAGTCTATGTACAGCATAAACTGGAACAAAAAGCCCAGGAAATCTTTCAATGGCTGGAAGCAGGAGCTTCCCTGTATGTATGCGGAACCAAAGATCCGATGAGCAAAGATGTTGAAGAAACCCTAATCAATATTATCCAAAACCAGGGAAAACGAAACCAGGAAGAAGCCCGGATTTATCTTGAAGAATTAGAGCTAAGTGGGCGCTATGCAAAAGATGTTTACTAGTAACTGATTACTCATGATAAACAATGTACTCTTTGCTGAGTGAAGCGCCTTTGCGAACTAAAAAATCCAAATGCAAGAAAACCTCAGCGGACTTTGCATTACCATTCTACACAATCAATCATATTAATTAAAAAACAAAAAATGAACAATAAAGATAACCTTTCCCCGGTAGAAAGAATTAAAACCGGAAGTAATGGACTTAGAGGTACATTAAAGGAAAGTCTCGCAGATGAATTTACCGGTGCGATACGGGAAGATGATCAGACCTTAATCAAGTTTCATGGGATGTATCAACAGGATGACCGTGACAGACGGGAAGAGCGTGTGGCTAAAAAGCTAGAATGGCTGTATTCCTATATGATCAGGTTAAGGCTCCCGGGAGGTTTTTTAACTCCGGAACAATGGATCGGACTGAATGAAGTGGCCGGAAAACATTCTACAGGAACCATAAAAATTACAACGAGACAAACCATTCAGCTGCACGGTATTTTAAAATCTCATTTAAAACCTACCATTCAGCAATTCAACCTGCAGCATCTGGATTCTATTGCGGCTTGTGGTGATGTGAACAGGAATGTAACCTGTACTTCTAATCCTTCTGAATCACCTCTACATCAGGAAGTATATGAGCTAGCCGGAAAAATAAGCGAAATGTGTTTGCCTAAAACTAAAGCCTATTATGATATCTGGATTGATGATGAATTGCTGATAGACAGAAAAGCAGAAGAAGATCCGCTGTATCAGGACAGATATCTGCCTAGAAAATTAAAGATCGGCATTGCAATACCTCCCAATAATGATGTAGATGTATTCATCAATGATATTGCACTTATCGCTATTATTGAAGACAATCAGCTTATTGGATACAATATTGCCGCTGGAGGCGGATTGGGTGCCACACATGGGAATGAAGCCACCTATCCCAGGCTTGCCTCAATCCTCGGGTTTGTAGATACGGAGGAAAAAGCTTTACAGGCTGTTTATGAAATCATCACGGTACAGCGAGATTTCGGAAACAGAAGTGACAGAAAATTGTCAAGGCTTAAATATACCATCGATAAGCTTGGAATAGATGGATACAGAACGGAAGTGGAAAAAAGAACCGGCTTTGCTTTTGAGCCTGCCCGGGAATTTAAATTTGAACAAAGAAAAGACCGTTATGGCTGGATACAAAATCATGAAGGAAAATGGTTCTATACTTTGTTCGTTGAACATGGAAGAGTTCTTGATACTGAAAGGTACCCATTAAAATCCGGATTATTAAAGATTGCCGAAACAGGAAAGACAAATTTCCGTTTTACCTGCAATCAGAATCTTATTCTTTCTGATATTACCGAAGAAGATAAAAAAGAAATTGAAGCTCTTCTAAGTGAATATGGAATTTCCGGTTATACCGAAAATGTAAGTGCTCTCCGCAAAAATTCTGTAGCCTGCGTTGCTTTAAATACCTGTTCATTGGCTTTAGCAGAAGCACAACGCTATCTGCCGTCCCTGGTAACAAAAATAGAGCCTATTCTTGAAAAATATGGGCTTTTAGAAGAAGATATCACTATTCGTATGACGGGGTGCCCCAACGGTTGTGGAAGATCTCCCAATGCAGAAATAGGATTTGTGGGGACCGCTTATGGCAAATACAATCTGCACATTGGTGGAGACCGGTTGGGATTGCGTCTCAATACAAAATTTAAAGACAATATAGGGGAAGACGAAATCCTTGACACTCTGGATCAGCTCTTCGGGATTTATGTACAAGAAAGACACGAAGAAGAAACTTTTGGGGATTTTTCGTACCGCTATTTACAAACCGCAAAATAAATATATGATCAATATTCTTTACCGTCAGACAAAATCAAAAAAACTCTATCATCAGCTTTTAGGGATCCGAATGTATATGTGCTGTTTTTTTTAAATATCATCACACATTCCCATTAACCTAAAATAATCATCAATGAAACAGAACAGACAGAATGATTTTCTGCTCAAAATAACCCTATTATTAGTCACATTTTTATTTATTAACATTGTACAGGCACAGCAACAGCTTATAGAAGTTAGCGGAATTATTAAGCATATTGACACCCAGAAAGGCCTCACCGGTGTGCAG
>NZ_BAAFHL010000084.1:0-6688 GCF_042849955.1 Chryseobacterium barbadense | reverse complement strand
CTTCAATGCTGTTAAGCTTTTCGGAGATTTTTTTCTGACAGCCAGAGCAGGTCATTCCGAGTATTTTGTATTGTCGTTCCATGATCCTTTTAATTTATAGTACAAATTTCTCGATTGGAGTTGGAAACTTGTTATACATTTAAGGATAATAGTTATAGAATTCCTGAAAGTGTGGGATGAGTTTAGAATATGAGAAACTTTGTATTTTCTCTCGCAGATTGTGCAGATTATGCAGATTTTTTCTGATAGTATTATATATAGAAAATAAGAATAAATCTTTCATGTAATCATCTGTGTAATCTGCACAATCTGCGAGAATACAAATGTTATTTATATGGCGTCCAAAGATTTTCTGTTATGAACCTTCAGCTTTTTGAATTCCGTAGGCGTGAAACCCGTACTGTTTCGGAACTGAGCGGAGAGATGCTGAACACTTTTGTAACCTAATTTTCCTGCAATTTCAGTTAAGGTGAACTCACCGTATAAAAGCAGCTCTTTTACTTTCTCTATCTTTTGAAGGATAAAGAACTGTTCCAAGGTAACGTTTTCATTTTGTGAAAAGGTTTTGGAGAGTGAGCTGTAATCTTTATGGAGTTCAGCGCTTAAAAATTCGGATAACAAAAAGTCTTCTTCAATGTCAAGGCCGCTAATTTTTATAATGATGAAATTTTTTATTTTTTCAACAAGTTGATGTGCTGAATCCTTTATTCTTTCAAAACCGGTTTCTTCCAGACGCTTCTCAATTTTCTGAAGCTCCTGATCTGAAATTTCTGATGCAGTTTCTACTTCCCCTAAGCTCACTGATTGTAAGGGGATATCTGCATCATTAAAAATACTTTCAACAGCAGAAATGCATCTGTCGCAAACCATATTTTTGATGAAAATCTTCATATCGGATTATTTAATCGGTCTTTTACGAATTCAACTTTTGTTTTGCCGTGTGGAGCCGGGTTTCCGTCTTCGCCCAAGTTTACCATCACAATTTTATCAACGGTAATGATGGTTTGCCGGGTCATTTTATTTCTGACATCACACTTCAGAGTGATGGAGCTGGATCCAAAGTGTACCACTTCAATACCAATCTCAATGATATCTCCCTGCTTGGCAGAGCTTACAAAATTGATTTCAGAAATAAATTTGGTAACTACTCTTGTATTTTCAAGCTGAATGATGGTATAGAGTGCGGCTTCTTCGTCTATCCACTGCAATAATCTTCCTCCAAAAAGAGAGTGGTTTGGATTCAGGTCTTCCGGTTTTACCCATTTTCTAGTATGGTAGTTCATATCAAATAATTTGCATTACAAATGTAGTGTTTATGGTTGATTTTTCCTGTAAAATGAGATTTAGTTATCCGAAGAAAATAATTTATTTTCTCAATTGTTTTTGTGTTTATTTTCCGGATAAAAAATACGAATTAAACATAATATAAGAAATAATGATAAAAAAGCTTTGATTTGAAGTTTTTAATCGTATATTGCATTAGTTTATATTTGGAATCAATATTTGTTCATTAATTTATGTTGTTTTTCTTTTATATACCAAGTTTTTATTAATTTTTAATTTATTCAAAATGAACATTTTTGTTTCAAACATCAATTACGCAACTAAAGAATATGAGTTGCAGGATCTATTTGCAGAATACGGAGAAGTATCTTCTGCTAAAATTGTAACAGACAGAGAAACTGGCCGTTCAAGAGGTTTCGGTTTTATTGAAATGGGTGATGAAGAAGGGCAACAAGCAATCGAAGCTCTTAACCAGAGAGAATTTAACGGAAAAGTATTAAACGTTTCTGAAGCGAAGCCAAGAGAAGAGAAGCCAAGAAGAAGTTTTGATAACAACAGAAGTGGTGGTTATGGAAACAACAGAGGCGGAGGTTACGGTAACAACCGTGGCGGCGGTGGAAATCGTTGGTAAAATAATAAGCGGCTTTAAGCCGCTTTTTTTAGGTCTTTACTTTTCTTTTATGAGCAATACGGCATCATTATAATATATATTTCCTGAAGTATTATAAGGGTTCTTCTCCCGGGTGATACTCAATAGTACCAGTTTTAAATGATATTTTCCAAGATTGTTTTCTATGGAAATCTCAGGAAGCTTTACCATTCCGGTCTTATTCTTATTAGATTCGATTAACTGATTGACCGCAGGAGTGAAATCTACTTCCTCACCTGAATTAAGTACTATTTTCAAAACCGAATTACGATCAGGCTTTTCGATAATATTGAAATGGTCTCCATTAATTTCTCTTGTTTCCTGATTAGATCTGTTTAAACTGATCATATAAGTATAGTCTTCCAGTTTGATGACTTTATTTTCAGATTGAATGGTTAATCTTTCATATTCTGCAGCAGGTTTTGTTCTGTCTGTATGAATAAAGCTGTTTTTGACATGATCGGAAACCGACCAGAAATCTACGGAGGCAATGTCTTTTGACAATTGTTTCTGATCTTTCACGGGAACGAGAGCAACAAGAAAATCCGCTTGATTTCTTTTAGCTAAGAATTCAAATTTATTGGCAATTTCGTTAACGATGGTATCGGTAACCTTCTTTTGAAAATCGATTTTGTGGTTGACAAGAAGTCTGTTTTCATTTAAGAGCTTTATTAATTCTGTTTTCTGGCTTCTTTTGGCTACACTGAACGCATTGAAATAAGGAAATATCAAAGCAAAGACACCAAATACAAATAAACTGACCGGAATATATTTAATAGTCGATTTTCTGTTGATGATAAAATAGATGACTACACTCAATAACCACAACGCTAAAAGCAGTACGAAATATCTTGGCTCTGTATATCCATATTCCAATATTCTCGTGAAAATGGCGGTGAACAAAAGGATTATAAGAGGAATAATAGTGAAGTAAAACACCTTTGAAAATATTCTCACCCACGATTTTGTATGATCTTCTTTAAGCGGATGTACCAACAGCAATGCCAGAATTCCAACAATACTGTAGGCTAAAATCAGATAAGATACCCAGCCTCTCGGAAGTTCCCAGTTAATTAGTATTTTAAGAGAGTAGAAGTAGAGGATAACCAGATAAATGAATAAAAGAGGAATTAAAACAAACTGAGTGAAAAACTTTAAAATGACAGGATATTTTCCGTCTTTTTCCAGGTGATCAAGCCCTCTTTCATTGAAAAGAAGAAAAATAAAGCAACTCCCGAATATAGCTAAGACATAAAAAGTATCCGTGTAAAACCGGTCATTAAAATTGAAGTCAAACAATTTGTCTACAGCAAGAATCGCAAGCTCAACTCCGCCCGTAAGAACACCCGTAAATACAGCAGTGAGGAAAATATTAATGAAAAGATTCTTATTGTATTGCCAGAATCTGAGTTCCCGGTCTCTGTTTAAAAAAGCAACAAATGAAACGAGTAAATGAGATAATAATGCGGTAACAGCAATAACGTAGCCGTACACCTCCGTGAAATCTTTTTCCTTTGAAGGCAATATAAAGTAGAATATGATCAGGAAAGCGATTCCGATAAGTTCCAGAAAAAATGTTTTACCAATTCTTTGAGAAAGCATTTTTAAAGCAAACATCAATGAAATTCCAATACAGCAGCATGCGGTAAATTTTAAGTAGGTAAAAAGAATATCTTTATACTGATTGCTTTCAAACGCACATACAGCTCCTATAGAAGCAAGAAGCGCCATCGTAAGGACCATCGGATATCGAAGCAGGACTTCCCATGCCTTTTGTATGATTTCCTTAAATTTTGTTTTCATGATCAGGTTTTTACAGTGTTTTTTAGTTTTTTTTCTTCTTTTTCTTCTTGTCCTTGCCTTTTTTATCCTTTTTCGGATTCAGGATTTCCTCTGCTATTTCAAGTTTCGGTTCTTTGATCTTTACTGGTTTCATTTCGATCTTCAGATCAAAATAATCTTTCAGGTCATTTTGGGAGATCAGGTTTTCACTGAACAAAAGCTGAAGGATCTCTTTTCCGGAATCATTGAAAAAATGATACGAAAGTTCTTTTAAAAGGAATTTTTTATATTCTTCAAGAGGAACCATAACGGTATACTTGAATATTCTTCCTTCTTTTACAGTGGAGAGATATCCTTTTTCAACCAATATCTTAAGATAAGTGGAAACGGTATTCTGGTGCGGTTTAGGCTCCGGATGCTGTTCCATAACATCTTTTAGATAAAAAGAGTTGAGCTTCCAGAAAAGCTTCATTAAATTTTCTTCCGCAGCGGTGAGGTGATTGATTTTCATATGATCTTCCTGATTCTAATGTTGAAACTGTATATTGCAATAAAGATAAATAAAAGATACCAGAATTGCTATTCCTGCTCCCATAAATACTTCTTTTACAGTATGCCTTTTTAAAATAACCCTGGTGATTCCTACCAAAGCGGCAATTCCCAGCCATGCTAAACCCATTTTCCAGTCCAAAGCAAAAAACAAAGCAGCCACAAAAACATTAAAAGCCGTATGCATAGAGCTTTTAATAAAGAAATTACTGATTTGTAATGCGAAAAGAAGAATAAGGATAAAAAGCATCACAAAATCAACAGAGCCATTTTTTACATAATGGAAAATAAGATACAAGACAACGCAAACCGCAATGAAAATATATAAGGTTTTCCTTTGTACCCGGTTGGAAACATCCATATTGGTATACCTTCCTGTTTTTACATTCCAGACCAGCCAAATGATGACGGGTGCTATAATCATTAATAATATCGGTAAAAAATACAACAACGAATCTTTTAAAGAATACGCCTGAACACTCATATAAATGAAAAATATGAATAAGGAAACAAGAGGATTGAAAAAATCGGATATAATTTTTGAAATGGTATGTATGAATGAAGGTTGTTTTTCTTCCATAATAAGTTTAAAATTCAAATATAAGATTAAACTGAAAAAACAATTGGTTCGGTATACAATAAAAACAAAGTTTTTTTTATAATTTTGCTCAACTATTTCATCATAAATAAGCAAAGAGCTAACACATGAAAGAATTTTCGAAAGAGGTATACCTGAAGTGGTATGAAGATATGACAATGTGGAGAAGGTTTGAAGACAAATGCCGTTCTCTTTATCTAAAACAAAAAATCAGAGGTTTCTTACATTTGTATAACGGCCAGGAAGCTATTCCTGCCGGTTTTACACATGCAATGGATTTAACCAAAGATAGTATGATTACCGCTTACAGATGCCACATCCATCCCATGGCGATGGGAGTAGATCCTAAGAGAATCATGGCGGAACTTTGTGGTAAAGCAACAGGAACGTCCGGAGGTATGGGTGGTTCTATGCACATTTTCAGTAAAGAGCACCGTTTTTATGGCGGTCACGGAATCGTTGGAGGACAAATTCCTTTAGGAGCAGGAATCGCTTTTGCGGATAAATATTTCGACAGAAAAGCAGTGAATATCTGTTTCTTCGGTGACGGGGCAGCAAGACAAGGTTCATTGCATGAAACATTCAACATGGCGATGAACTGGAAATTACCTGTAGTATTTGTGGTGGAAAACAATCAATATGCGATGGGAACTTCTGTAAAAAGAACAGCCAACCACGAAGATATCTATAAATTAGGTTTAGGATACGAAATGCCTTGTCTTCCGGTAGATGCAATGGACCCTGAAAAAGTGGCGGAAGCTGCTTATGAAGCTATTGAAAGAGCGAGAAGAGGAGACGGACCTACTTTCATCGAAGCCAGAACGTACCGTTACAGAGGACATTCAATGTCTGATGCTGAACCTTACAGAAGCAAGGAAGAAGTTGCCATTCATAAAAATGATGACCCTATTGAATTGGTAAAGCAAAGAATTTTAGCGAATAACTGGGCGACAGAAGAAGAATTGGAAGCTTTGGACAACAAATCAAGAGATTTTGTTGAAGAATGTATCGAGTTTATGGAAAACTCTCCGTATCCGACTGCAGAGAAAATTTATGAATACGTTTACGCTCAGGAAGACTATCCGTTCTTAGATCAATTAGAAAATAATAATTAGATAATTTGAGAATTTGAAAATGAATTAATTATTTTTAATTCTCACATCATCACATTAACAAATTATCATATTAGAAAATTATGGCAGAAGTAATTACAATGCCTCGTCTTTCCGACACGATGACGGAAGGTAAAGTGGCAAAATGGCATAAAAAAGTAGGAGATAAAGTAAAGGAAGGCGATATTTTAGCTGAAATTGAAACAGACAAAGCCGTTCAGGATTTCGAATCTGAAATAGAAGGAACCCTTTTATATGTAGGTGTAGAAGAGGGGAATGCAGCAGCGGTAGACTCTGTTTTAGCGATTATAGGAAATGAAGGAGAAGATGTTTCAGGATTAACAGGTGGCAATGCTCCGGCAGCTGCATCTGGTTCTGAAGAAAAGAAATCTGAAGAGGAATCTAAAACTGAAAATCAGGTAACAGCTGTAGAACAAACCACAGCAGAAGTTCCTGCCGGTGTAGAAGTTATTACCATGCCAAGACTTTCTGATACGATGACGGAAGGTAAAGTGGCGAAATGGCATAAAAATGTAGGCGATACAGTGAAAGAAGGTGATCTTCTTGCTGAAATTGAAACCGATAAAGCGGTTCAGGATTTTGAGTCCGAATTCAACGGAGTATTATTGAAGCAAGGTGTGGAAGAAGGAGGTGCTGCTCCTGTTGATTCTGTTTTAGCAATCATTGGTCCGGAAGGAACGGATGTTTCAGGAG
>NZ_BAAFHL010000083.1:0-6855 GCF_042849955.1 Chryseobacterium barbadense | reverse complement strand
CCTTCAAAATGGCTTCCACCATATCATCCAACTGCTTGGCCTGTTTTTCATCCAGAGCAAAAAGATAAGCGGTTTTTTTTTCGAAATCGCATGGAATATTGAACTGAGAAACATTGGATTCTATAATACGCATAGCATCTTTTCCGGCCTCTGCAAGCAATTTAGCCTGATCTAGTCCAAAATCACTGATTGCCTGTGCATAGGTGGTATCAAAGAAATCATTCAAATGAGCAGTAGTTCCTCCAGTGGTCCCAAAGCCAATGTTAGAGGCTTCAATGAGGATGCATTTTTTTCCGGATTGCTGTAGTTTCAGGGCAGTAGATACTCCGGTAAATCCGCCACCGATAATGGCAATATCAAATGGCTGATTTAAATCTGTGGTTGAAGAAAATCTTTTGATTTCCTCCTGCCATATGCTTTTTCTGGCTCCGTCTCTGTACATGGTCTTTATTTTTTAAATTATCCGAATGTAGTTTCAAAGCCCGGAAAATTGGTTCAGGCTTTAATGTTTAATCAAGACTGTGTCATTTTCTCTTCTTTCTGAGTCTTCGTTATCGGCGATAGTCCGCGCTGAGCTTTCTTTTGGCTCCGGGGTTTCTTCATCCTCCGGCTCGCATTTACATGCCGTGGAAAAAGAAAGATATAAGAAACCTAACATAATTATAGCAGTTGTTTTCATAATTCTTTTTTAAATAAATTTCAATATATTAAAATAACAATTTTATTAAAACTAATTATAGTATATTGAATATTTTTAATAATTATTTATTGTTTCGTCCATACACTTACGGATTTCGAATTAACAAGAAAAACACCTTTGCCATTTTCGTCCAGCGTTACGGTATCGCTTCTTTGATGCAAGAAATCCGTATATTGCGCATGAGCATGTTCCGCCCCCAACTCTATTTCCTTGTAACCTTCTTCACTGTTGGATATGACGACAACACAGCCCGAATGTTCATGATCACCTGTTCTTACCCAGGCAATGCAGTTAGAATGGTCGAAATAATCTATCTGTTCTCCGTAGGCAAACTGCTGTCTTACCTGTAATAAAGCGGGTAACGTTTCTACCTTGGGAATGGTTACGTTTACTTCCTTATCATCCTGAATTTCGGTGTATTCGGCTCCGTAAAGGTCCGGGTAGAAAACACACGGATATGCTTCTTTCGAAAGCAGGATAATGGCATAAGCCATAGGCTTGAACCAGTCTCCAACGGCAGATTCCAGGGATTGGAATTGCTGGGTATCATGGTTTTCAACAAAAGAAACAGAAAACAGAGGATTGTCTTTTAAAAAGGTGTTTTCCAGGATCTTCGTGAGATCATAATCTTTACCTTCCCGGGAAGCTGTAAAAAAATTATAATGAAGCGGAGCATCAAAACATGATAAAAGATTGTCCATCCTGTCAAAAAAATCGGATATTTTGCCTGCCTCATCTTTCCAGAACTCACCCAGCACGAAGCAATTAGGGTCTATTTCTGTTTTAATGTATGAAATCCAGTCCTTCAGAAAATCCGAAGAGATATGCTTTAAGGCATCCAGCCGTATACCATTCACTTTGGTTACATCGAGGTACCATTTGATCCAGTTTTTCAGCTCCTGGACGACATGGGGATTGCGGTACTCCACATCTGCTCCCATAAGATAATCATAATTACCGAACTGATGGCTTACCGCGGCGTTCCATTCCGTACCATACTCGTTATGAATTTTGAAAACGCCTTTTATTTCTTCTTCATCTTTATGGATGACATCTATCCCGCTGAAGCATTGATGATCCCAGATAAATTCTGAATATTTTCCGTTTCTGCCGGGAAAGGTGAATTTGGTAAAAGCATTCGCCGTGAATGGTTCTCCCAACATTTCATTCCGGTTTTCTTCGTTTACCCGGTGTATGGTGATTTCTTCCATTTCATCTCCTCCCATCCTATGATTTAAAACAATATCCGCATAGACGGACATCCCGGATTCCTGGGCTTTTTTTATGGCATTCAGATATTCCTCTTTGGTCCCGTATCTTGTGGGGATTCCGTCTTTTTGGTCAAACTCTCCCAAGTCATACAGATCATATACGTCATACCCCCTGCCTTCTATCCCCAGATCACATTTGTTAGCCGGAGGGAACCATACGGCCGTAAAGCCAAGATTTTTCAGGTATTCTGATTGTTCTATAAATTCTTTCCACAGGTTAGCAGGATGATACCAATGGAAAAATTGAATGATTGTACCGTTCATATTTTATCCGTTAACAATTAAACCTCCGTTAGGATGAATCACCTGCCCGGTAATTTGGGCGGCATCATCAGAGACCAGGAATAAAAAGCTTGGTGCAATTTCTTCCGTGGAAGCATTCCGCTGTAAAGGCGGTTTGCTTTCATCTTCTTCTTCCTCTCCGAATGTTTCTTTTGTTAATGGGGTAGCTACCGGTCCGGGGGCAACCGCGTTTACACGGATTCCTTTCTGCTTCGCCTGTAACGCCAGAGAACGGGTGAAAGAAACAATTGCGCCTTTGGTTGCTGAATAATCCAATAGTTCAGGGTGACCCTGATAAGCTACTGCAGAAGTTGTATTGACGATACTTCCCCCCTCCTTTAAATAAGGAAATACAACTTTTGTCAGCAGAATCATTCCTACAATATTGGAGTTAAAAGTTTTCCTGATATTTTTTTCTTCAAGATGTTCAATATTGTCTGAAGGGAACTGTACTCCGGCATTATTAATCAAGATGTCAATTTTCCCTAATTCCGAAATTACCTTTTCAACGGTTTGTTCGCAAAATTCATAGTCATTGATGTCGCCCTGAAAAAGAATGCATTTTCTGCCCAACGCTTTAATTTCATTTTTCGTTTTTTCAGCGCTTCCGTCGTCATCATGATAAATAATGGCGATATCTGCTCCTTCTTTAGCGAAAAGTAGAGCCGTTGATTTGCCTATCCCGCTATCAGCACCTGTAATTAAGACTGATTTGTCCAATAATTTTAAACCTGCCATATTATCTATTTTTCAGTTACCGGTTTTTGCATTTCTCCCATTCTGTGGGCAGCCATGCTGTCTGTTGAAATATTGATCATTGCAGCATTCAGCTTGTTTTTTATTCCTGAAATCACCTTGTCATCACCATTCATTAAAGCATTAAATCCGTCTATGGCTACTTCTTCCGGTGAGCCGAGGTTATCTTTATCCTCCAGGATTTTACTTTTGTTCATATCAGCTTTATTAAAGAAATCAGTATCCGTTGGTCCAGGCAAAAGCGCTGTAACCGTAATTCCTGTTTCTTTCAATTCTTCCCGAATGGCTTCGGACCAGGATAGAATAAATGCTTTGGTACCATGATACACCGAATGCCATGGACCCGGAGCTTTGCTGGCAATGGAAGACAGGTTCAGGATTTTTCCGGAACCTTGTGGAAGTCGGTCTTTAATAAACAATTTGGTTAATATGATGACTGAAATAATGTTGAGATTAATGATATCGACCTCTCTGTGAATATCTGTATCCTGAAATTTTCCATATACTCCCTGTCCGGCATCATTAACGATGATTTCAGGGCTTATCCTGTTCTGCTTAAGTTCTGAATATAGCGAATAGGCCTCCTCCTGCAGAAATAAATTCTTTGAAATGCAGATGACATTCACACCGTATTTTTTAAATTCTTCCGCCTTGTTATTCAGGTCTTCATGATTTCGGGCTACAATCACAAGATCATATCCGTTTTTGGCAAACAATTTCGCCAGTTCGTATCCGATTCCGCTTGTTGCTCCCGTAATCAGGGCATATTGATTTTTACGTTCCATAGTCTCTACTTTAATATTAATAGTTTGTTCATTTCACTTTTAAAGCACCCCAAAATGAATTCCGTATAATATAACTGGGCATTCAGAGCTTGGGTTTTGGGGTGCAATTCAAGTTTTTTCGTAAGAACGATTTCGCCCTTATAGGCAAAAGAGAAATAAGCAAAAATTTTATATGAAGAGTTTCGTATGGGAGTGCAATATCCTGTAGTGGCAATAGACCAGTCGGTTTTAAACAGCTTTGCAACGTTTAATGCCATGGTTTCAGCAATATTTTCTGAAACACAGTCGCATTCTTCTGCTTCCGATCTGTCGACATTTAAAAGCCTTACTTTTTCCGGTAACGAATAAGCTGTGATTCCACCCTTATAAAACATGGATGCATTGGGCATTTGTGAAAAAGCGAGCTGCAGTAAACCGGAGGTAACACTTTCAGCAATGGAAATGGTTTCATCTGTGGTCATTAATGACTGGCTTATATATTCCAGGAGATTTTTTTGAAATTCCATGATGTGTATATTTAAAGTGATGGGTTAAAATTATTTTGATATGGCAATTATTTCCACGGATCAAGCACTACTTTTACGCATCCGTCTTCTTTTTTATTAAAGATTTCATATCCTTTGGCAACGTCATCTATGGATAACCGATGGGTAATGATATCATCCAGCGTAACACGTCCGGATTGCACATGATCCATCAGTTGATCTATAATGGGATGCACATTGCACTGTCCGGCTTTGATGGTAATGCCTTTGTCAAAGATTTGTCCCAGTCTGAAGTTGTCGTAATTGACTGGGTACACACCTAAAATGGAAACAATTCCACCTCTTCTTACGCTGCTCATGCAGGCTTCCAGGACTTTAACTGATCCTTTTTCGAAATTCAGAACGGCTTTGGCCCGGTCTAAGAGGTTTCTTTCAGGTTCAAAACCAACGGCATCGATGCAAAGATCCGCACCTCTTCCCTCCGTCATCTCTCTGATTTGTTCAATGGTCGTTTCTGCATCCTCCCATAAAATAGTTTCGCATCCTGTCAGTCTCTTAATCTGGTCGAGCCTGTACTGTAAAGTATCAATAACGATCACTTTTTGGGCATTATGCAGGATAGCACTTTTGGCAGACATGGAACCTACAGGTCCAGCTCCGAAGATGGCTACTGTTTCGCCACCTTTTAATTCTCCCCACATCACCCCGGTATATCCTGTGGGAAAAATATCCGTAAGGAATAAAACCTGTTCGTCGGTAAGGTTGTCAGGTACTTTTCTGGGCCCGAAATGAGCATAAGGAACTCTTACATATTGAGCCTGTCCGCCATTGTATCCACCGTATAGATCGGTATAGCCAAATAATGCGCCTCCCTTTTGGGTGAAGATCCCGCCTTCCGGACCATAATAATCCGGGTTGCTGTGTTCGCATGCCGTAGGGAGGTCATGCTGGCAAAAATAGCATCCGCCACAGGCAATGGGAAAAGGGATTACTACACGGTCGCCAACTTCAAGGCTGATAATGTTTTTACCTTTTTCTTCAACAATTCCCATAAATTCGTGCCCCATGACCATAGGTCTTGCCTGTGGAATTCCGCCCGAATACATGTGAAGATCACTGCCGCAAATGGCCGTAGAAGTTACTCTGAGGATAATATCATTAGCATCCTGAATTGCCGGATCGTCCACCGTATCGCAGGTGATGGTACCGGGAACGTGAAAAACTGCTGCTTTCATAATTTTAATATTTAAAGTGGTCGTGGTGGTGTGAAGGGTATTTAATTATTTAAGCATGGGTATTTCGTTCCAATTCAAGATCCCATACCCTGTGTTTGGAAATGGCATCTATGAACTGTTCTTCAGGGGTATTTTCCATAGTGGTAATAATAGCCGGGTCCTCATGTTTTCTTAAGCTTACATTGCTGCTTTTGTAGAGCATATCTGTTTCTGCACCAAAATAAATGGCTTTGCAATGTTTATAAGCTTCGTTGATAAAATGCAGTACCAAATGTTTGTTTTCAGGAATCAACAGCTCCTTGGTGGAATTTTCCCCGGAAGCAATAAATAAGGCATCAAAGCATACGCTTGCAGTACTTGTAAGAGAATGTTTTGGAACTATAAGAGTGCCGTCACTGGTTGCCACGGGAGCTAAGCTTGGAGCGATAACTTCTACTACGGCTCCTGCTTCTTCAAGTTTGTTTTTCAAGCCGGTAATAGCTGTCGTATCTGCTCCGTTTCCCATTATAAAGCCTATTTTTCGACTTTTAATGGTGTTTTTGATTGTGTTCTGCATGCTTAGCGCTTCGGAGGTTTTGGTATGAGGTTCTCTTTCTTCGCTTTGCAATTCTATAATATTGGCATCAGCTGGGAGGCTTTGATTAGGCCAGTCCGGCTTTTTGACTTCCAGCCCCAGTTTTTCAGCAACTTTCTGTGCTAAAACCCTATCAATAAAAGCGAGCTGACCTACCATTCTTTCCCGTATTTCAGGAATGGTTACTTTTGATAATTCGAAAATAAGCGCATTCTGAAGATGCATTTTTTCAGGTGTCGACTGGCTATTGTAAAATAATTTTGCCTGAGAATAATGATCTACAAAGCTTTTGCTTCGTTCTCTCACCTTGCTTCCGGAAACTCTTTCCTGATGAGAGGCAAATCCGCCTTCCTGCATCATGGCCTGAAAAGGGCAACCTCCTCCGATTGAATTGGGCTCATAGCTTACTTTGCCTTTTACGATCTGTTGTCTCATGTGTCCATCACGCTGGTTGTTGTGAACGGTATTGACGGATCTGTTGATTGGGATTTCATGGAAATTGGGCGAGCCCAGTCTGGACAGCTGAGTGTCTGTATATGAAAATAATCTTCCCTGCAATAATGGGTCATTACTAAAATCTATACCGGGTACCAGATGCCCGGGATGAAATGCAATCTGCTCTGTTTCTGCAAAAAAGTTATCAGGATTTTTATTTAAAGTTAAGGTCCCTATCAATTCTACCGGGACTTCTTCTTCAGGGATGATTTTGGTAGGGTCAAGAAGATCAAAATCAAATTTGTGTTCATCTTCTTCGGGAACGACTTGTA
>NZ_BAAFHL010000082.1:0-7529 GCF_042849955.1 Chryseobacterium barbadense | reverse complement strand
GTTTTAACTTCTGACCAATTGGATTCTGAGGTGAAGCAGGATATTTCCGATGCTCAGCATAATGGGATCAGAAGTGTCCCTTTCTTTGTATTGAATGGCAAATATGCTGTTTCCGGTGCTCAACCTGTTGAAGTTTTTGAAAATGCCCTTCAGCAAACGTATGAGGAAACAATAATTCCGGTAAAAGATCTTTCAGGAAGTGATAACTCTTGTGACACGGATGGGTGTACTATTTAATTTTTAATCAATGATAAAAATAAACGAAGAACTTCATTTTCCGGTTTCGGATACTCTTTTTGTTTTTGCTCTGGAATCGGAAGCGGGAAAAGTATTTGATGAGAAAAATAAGCTGATCACCGGTATCGGAAAAGTGAATGCTGCCATAGAATTAACCAAGGAAATCCATATAAGAAAACCTAAACTGATCGTTAATTTGGGTTCTGCGGGAAGCAAAAACTTCCGAAAAGGAGAAGTAATTTGCTGTACCAAATTTATCCAGCGCGATATGGATGTGAGAGGATTGGGATTTCATTTATATGAAACGCCCTTATCCGGAATTCCACCGGTTTTAGAATATGGGCTTACAATGGATAACCTGAAAGAAGGAATCTGCGGAAGCGGCGACAGCTTTGAAATGAATCATGCCGAAACGGATTATAATATCGTAGATATGGAAGCCTATCCATTGGCATTGATCGCCAAAAAGGAGAATATTCCGTTTTTATGCTTAAAGTATATTTCGGATGATGCAGGAAGTGATGCTGCAGATGACTGGTCTGTACAGGTTCATTTAGCGGCTGAAGCTTTTAAAACCATATTATTCAGTTAAACTTTTCTTACCATCATTATGGCATCAATTATCATCAATCAGGCTGGTCTTGAAGATCTGGAAACCATACAGAATATAGGAAGGCAAACCTTCACAGAAACATTTGCAGCCAGCAATTCTGAAGAGGAAATGGACAAATATCTTACAGAAAGTTTCAGTACGGAAAAGGTAAGATCGGAACTATCAAATCCTGATTCTCTTTTCTATATTGCATGGGAAGAAGATGATCCCGTAGGTTACCTGAAAGTAAATTCCGGAAGTGCCCAAACCGAACTACAGGATGAAACGGCATTAGAAATCGAGCGCATCTATGTAAAAAGCAGCCATCACGGCAAAAAAGTAGGGCAGCTTCTGTATGATCAGGCTTTAGAAACCGCTAAAGCACTAAATAAAACTTATCTCTGGCTTGGTGTATGGGAAGAAAACCAGAGAGCGATACAGTTTTATAAGAAAAACGGATTTGTGGAGTTTGACAAGCACATTTTCAGATTAGGAGATGATGAACAAACGGATATTATGATGAAAAAAGTCTTGTCATAGCACAATAAAACTGGTGCATTTTTTGAAGGATCATCATAAAATTGATTTTCTATGGTATCCTCATTCTTATTGCAGCTTGACTGGAAAGAACTCTTAATGGGCCATGAAGAATGGTCGTTCCTGCTGGAAATTGTATTGCGTACAGCCATTATGTTTCTGACGATTATTGTCGGACTTCGGCTACTGGGAAAAAGAGGGGTAAAACAGCTGTCTATTTTTGAGCTTGTTGTTATTATCGGTTTAGGTTCCGCAGCGGGGGATCCGATGTTTAATAAAGATGTAGGAATTATTTCATCCATTATTGTCTTTATCATCATTATTCTGCTCTACAGCATAATCACTTATTTTATCGGAAGAAGCAAACGTTTTGAGAAACTGGTGGAAGGAAAATCTATTTGCCTGATTAAAAACGGGGAATTTGCCATTGAAAATTTCAAGAAGGAGAATTTAGGAAGTGATGAATTTTTTGCGGAACTAAGATTGAGAGGGGTTTCACAATTAGGACAGGTGGAAATGGCGATAGAAGAAATTTCAGGTGAGATCAGTGTATTTTTCTATGAAGATGAAAAGGTAAAACCGGGATTGCCTATTATGCCTGATTCTTTGGATCACCCGATACAATATATTGATGAAGAAAAATCGTATTCCTGTATTTTCTGTGGACACACCGAAATAAAACCCGTGGGAAATTCAGAAAAATGTTCAAAATGCGGTAAAGACGAATGGGTCCCTTCAAGCCATAAAAAAAGGATCACATAGATCCTTATTTGTTTTCAACAGTTACAGGCTGTAACTTCTTTATTTTATAATTCTTTAATAAAAACAGCGTTACTACAGCTACCGTTATTTCTATCGCAGCACTTCCCCAATAAATACTTTTTACTCCAAAATAGTGCGGAAGAATAAGCATTAATGGTATGTATAGTATCAATTGTCTCAAAAATACCAGAAAGCTGGCTTTTTTACTTTCATTCACCGCAGGATAATAGGAGAGAGCCAAAACAGTGACGGGCAATAATGGTAAAACAGAGAAAAACAGCCTGAAATCAAGGATTTGATGACTGCTTACCGAATACCCCGGAAGCATTAAACCAATCAATGGTTCAGGAAAGAAAAGGGCAATAAAAAAGAAAGGGAATACAATGGCTATACCTGCAAGGATATACGTTTTTAGGAATTTTCTTGCTCTTTCAAACTGACCTGCACCAAAATTCATTCCTACTACAGGCTGTAATCCGCGCATTAATCCGAATAAAGGAGTCAGCAAGAATAGAAAGAAGCGGTTCAACACCGTGAAAAAAGAAATATCATCTTCCGTTCCGTATGCCGCAATAGCGTTGAAGATAATAATACTTTGAATGACACCCATTACTGATAAAATCATTTCCGGCAGGCCTAGTTTCAATATTCTTTTACTAATCTCAGCATCAAAGGAAATGGATTTCCAATCAGTAACAAATGAGCTTTTTCCTTTGGCATAATAATAAAACCCGAGAATGGAGTAGATGATCATTCCACAATTGGTAGCCCAGGCTGCTCCTGAAACTCCCATTCCAAAACCTGAAATGAAAATAGGCTTTAAAATAATATCAATAACTAAACCTACGGCAATCATTGCCGCTGCTGTTTTCATTTTTCCTTCAGCGCGGATCAGCATATTCAATGCCAGACCATAGATCCAGAAGACGGTCCCAATCAGTGTTGTCCGGAAATATTCCACAGCGATGGTTTGCAGGTTTCCTTTGGCTCCCATCATCGCCATCAACTCATGAGCATAGATATAAGCCGGAACCGTACACAATAAGGAGAAAAAGATGCAGAGAAAATTATAGCTTCCAAACAGTGTATACAATTTATCCTGTCTGTTTTCTCCGATCCAGATACTTACTGTAGCTCCTGCTCCGGTTCCAACCAGTCTACCAAAACCCAACACGATCTGAGATAAGGGAAAAGCCATTCCTACAGCAGCCAAAGCCTGTGTATTTATTAAGTATCCTACAAAAATGGCATCCAGAAAATTATTAATCCCATAGAGTACAATCGCCGCAACGGCAGGCCATGAGGTTTCCCACATGACCTTTTTCACTTCACCGTTTAAGATGAATGCTTTGCGGTCCATGCTTTTGAAGTATTAAATTGCTGAAAAGCGATCCTTTTTTCTACTTTATACACTTCTTTTCCGGCAATGGCATTGATGATAATGGCATTCCGGTAAGCTCCCATTCCTAAATCCGGTGTCACAAAACCGTGGGTGTGAAGTTCGGCATTCTGCACAAAAATACTTTCGGTATCATCAATTGTATAGAAACGGCTTACATCAAATAATCCGTCTCCGGTTCTGTTGATAATACTTTCAATTCCTTTTAAAAATTGAGGCTCTTTATACTTATATCCTGTGGCCAGAATAATATATTCCGATGGATGGGTAAATGAAACTTCGTCCTGTACATGGGTGAAATTCAAAATATAAGAATTTCCTTCAGCATCAATGCTATCCAACTGACAGCTTGGTTTCAGTTCAACATGTAACGGAGTATTTCCTACACTCATTTCGTAAAGGGAATCGAAAATATCATTGATCAGATCGAAATTGATTCCTTTATACAACGGAGGCTGTTTTCCCAACAATGTTTTGCGCTGATGAGAAGGCATTTGATAAAAATGATCTACATATTCAGGAGAGGTTAATTCCAATGTAAGCTTTGAATATTCCATCGGGAAGAAACGATCCGGTCATGTGAACCAACTCATTTGTAAACCCTCTTTAGTTTCCGGAAGAAGATCCCGGAATATTTCCGCAGCACTTTGCCCGGAACCTATGATAGAAACGGTATTTGCTTCTGTAATACGTTCTTTATGCTTCAAATATTCCGAAGTATGGATCACATTTGGATAGTTTTTACCTTCCATGAAAGAAGGAAGACTTGGCTGGGTTCCTGTTCCCAGCACTATTTTTTCAGAATAATATCTTGTGACATCATTGTTTTTCAAATCTAAAACTTCAATGATGTACAATTTTTCTGATTCATTATAACTGACATTCTCCACCTTCTTACCAAAAAGGCAATTCGGTAATTGATTCGCTACCCACTGACAATACAGGTTATATTCTTTTCTGAGGATGAAGAAATCTTCTCTGATATAAAATTTATACAGTCTGTCTGTCTCCTTTAAAAAATTAAGAAAGCTGTATTTGCTTTTTGGATCTGCCATTGTCACAAGATCTGCCATAAAAGGGACTTGTAAAGTTGCATTATCGAGCATCAAACCAGGATGCCAGTCGAAACCTTCTGCCTGATCAAGAAAAAGAGCGTTCACATGATCTACAGGCTCTAAAAGTGCTGCAAGACCAAGGTTAAAGGGGCCAATTCCGATCCCGATCATATCATATTTTTGTCTATTTTCCAATGTAATTTGTTTTTAATATTTGTTTTTAACGCAAAGTTTAACATGGAGTGGACATGTTTTAAGGAGCAAAGAATGGCGATAATCGCTGATAAAGCTTTTGACTATAAGCTTCGCTTCTTAAATTAATTTTAATTGATTTTGCTTTGCCGTCTTATTATCGTTTCACTTCAATTTTAAACTTTGCGTTTAATCTAAAACCAACAAGAATTAATTTAAAATGGTAAGAGATTCCTCCTATCGTCGGAATGACAAACGCCCTGTCATTCTGAGCGGAATGAAATGAAGTGAAGAATCTCACTTACTAACCTTAACTGCTTAAATTAAATCTTAATGGTTATTTTTAAATTATACTTAGGCGTTTTTCACTTCCAGTCTGCTTTCCGGACAAGCTTCCCAGTAATTTTCACGGGTACAGAAGGTAAGATAGGCTGTTTTATGCGGCATTTCAATGACTCCTTCACGGGTGTAGCCTAATCTTGTAATGATGCGGTCTGTAGGAACTGCCTCTACAGAAGCTTCACCAATACATTTTCCTACTTCAGGAAGCGAGAAAATATAATCCAAAGCTACCTGAAAGGATTGAAAAGAAAACTTTTTATCTTTCTGGGTTTCTGCCACAAAAAAGTGGGTTCCGTAATCTGTTGGTAAGGCATCGTAATATCTCCCTACAATATCTCTCATCGGCCAGTAAGGCTCAAAGCTGAATTGCGGAACATCATTCACATATCCGATAAAACTGTGCTGTTCGTCGCTCGGAAGAATGGTTCTGAACCAAAGTTCAAGCTCTCTTTTTGGGCCATCCATTTTCCAGAAAGGTTTGGCATGTTCCATGTTGAACCATTCATGAACCATTTCAAAATCTTTGTCAATATCGAAAGGTCTGATGCTGATGTTGATGTTTTCCTCAGCAAAATAGCGGGAGTAAACTGTTTCTTTAGTTTCCGGCTTAATTAATTTATGAGTAAAGAAATAAGTATTTAGAGGATTTGGGGTATCTAAGAAAACCGCAGGATATTCCAAGGATTCATCGGCTTCATTAATGTTTTGAAGGCTTGTAATTAAATTCCCTTTCGTATACCAGTTTCTTTTGTTGATGATATAATTCACAAGGCCTGTTTCATCTTCGTTTTCAAGGGCTTTGAATGCTTTATATACAAGGTTGATCAGCTTTCTTTCATCCGCTAATCTATTGCACCCTAATGCGTTAACAACGCCTAAAATATTATTGGTTACCAGATAATAAGTGTATTTAGGAGCTAATGATTCTTCATCGATGATGGACTGGCTTTCGTTCGCAATTCCCGGTAGTGCTTTGGAAACCATTTCTTTTCTGCCTTCTCTGAAGAAGAATCCCTGATTGTCTCTGAAATAGATCTTCGCCGGAAAGCCTTTCTTATCAAGCTCAATCATTACATTTTGCTGGTGGAACTCACAAGCCAGGCCATACGTATTTAGAATTCCGACAATTGGTCGCACACAAATATGAAGATATTGTTTGAACCAGTCAATAGCAACCTGTTCTACCGGCAGTTCAAGGTTTTCTGATGTTGTTTTGATAATATTCTCCAGTCTGGAAGGCTTTCCTAAAATACCGTCCTGACAAAGTGCCGCTAAAAGAGTTACATTTTTATTTTCTCTTCGGAAAGGGTTTCTTCTGATACTGATGTTAAACCCGTTGATCACTTTTCCATTGAAAGTAACAGCAATAAAAGCAGGATCTACCATAAAATCGATTTCCGGGAAGTCTTTTTGTAAGCTGGCTCCCCAATCTGTTTTCAATAATCTGCTGATGTCATATCCTCTGTGAAGCTCCGGATATAAATTGATTCTTTCTGAATTGGTGATCTTTACATGTAAGGAGAATTTGTACATCCATTTGCTGTCTTCATTATAAACGGTTCTTACCGAAGAAGTAGGCGTGAAGTATTCTCCATAATGACCCAAAGCAAAAAGAACTCCCTGCTCCTGCATAATCTGTACATTTTCCTGGCTTAGCAGATATTCTGCTTCCCAAGGATGCATCGGAACAATTTGATAATCCGGAAATTCATCCCATAATTGCTTATGTTCCGAATCTAAAACAGGGTATATTTTTTCACCCAATTCTTTGGTTACAGGTTCTCCGTCAGCATTTTTTTCAATGATGTTTTCAGGATGGATCAAAAAGTAAAATAGTTGAAACTGCCCTGAAGTTTCAGGAGAATATTTCAGCAGGTCTTCTTTATTGAAGCCTTGTTTTGATTTGGGAACGGGATGAAGAATATGTCCTAAAATCAATGATTGCTCTGCTTCTATAAATGACATTTCAAGATCATTGATCTGTTTGTTGTTTTCTATCAGGTGATTCAGATAAGTTGCAAGATTTTCAATACTGTTGTTTAATCTTTTTAAAACATTGGAAGAATCAATCCCTTCATGACTTCCTTTAGCATATTCAGCAATAAGTATCATAAAGCCGTACACATCCACTTCTGAAACCTCATCAGTTTCTAATACTCTTCGCAGTACCGGAAAATCAAAAAGATGTCTTCCGCTTTCGGAAAAGTAATTCACGGGAATATAGACATCACATCCGATGGATGAAAAATCTATCCTGATGTGCAGGTCGGTAGATGTTTTTTGAAGATGAGTAGCAATTGCCTGATCATATTTCGGAATTCCCAGATAACGGCTCCAGTTGGTAAATTCCCTCATGTAGCAGTTGATCAGGGCAGTATAATTGATCTTTTCAGCATATTCTGTAAGATTTGTT
>NZ_BAAFHL010000081.1:0-7832 GCF_042849955.1 Chryseobacterium barbadense | reverse complement strand
ATGGTGAAGTGAAGTTTATTCATGCCTCAACTTCAAAAGGCGTTATTATTTCTTCTTTGAACGAAAAATACTGGAATAAAGCCTATCTTCATGCCCAAAGAATCCTTTAATTCGAAATATATAGCAGTTTAGTTTTCTGCGATTTAACATAAGAAAATTTTTCTATGTTTTCCTATCTCAATTGAATTAAAATAAGTAACTTCATGGTGAATTAAAAACTATTTGTCATGAAAAATTTGAAGCAGTTAGACAGAAAAAGAATGAAAGGAATTGCAGGGGCAGGTTATCCTATTCCTTACCCAGATTTTTGCTATGATATTTGTAGCCCGTCAGGAGGTACATGGGTACCGCAAAGATGTGCCTGTTTGTGTGTTCTTGAACCTTAACAGGTAATAGATATAAATATTTGAGAGAGCGGAAACGCTCTTTTTTATTTGTTATAAGGCGATATAATTAGTTGTATTAAATATTCCGGGCTCATCAAGTTTAAAAAGGTTTTGCTGAAGTTTTTCGTATCTTTGGCGCGTATAATTTTAAACTAGAAACATGTCGTTACAGCAAACAATTGAAAACATTTGGGATAACAGAGATTTATTACAGAATGAAGACAGCCAGAAAGCCATCAGAGAAGTTATTTCTTTATTGGATTCCGGAGAGCTTCGTGTCGCTGAACCTACGGTAAACGGATGGCAGGTAAATGAGTGGGTAAAGAAAGCGGTAGTAATGTATTTCCCAATTCAGAAGATGGAAACCATTGAAGTAGGCCCGTTTGAATTTCATGACAAAATTCCTTTGAAAAGAAATTATGCAGAAAAAGGAGTAAGAGTAGTACCTCATGCCATTGCGAGAGAAGGATCTTTCGTAGCTTCAGGAGTGATCATGATGCCTTCTTATGTAAATATCGGTGCTTATGTAGATTCAGGAACAATGGTAGATACATGGGCAACAGTAGGAAGCTGTGCGCAGATCGGTAAAAACGTTCACCTGAGTGGCGGTGTTGGTATCGGTGGGGTTTTAGAACCATTACAGGCAGCTCCGGTAATTATTGAAGATGACTGTTTCATCGGTTCAAGATGTATCGTTGTGGAAGGAGTACACGTAGAAAAAGAAGCAGTTTTGGGAGCAAATGTAGTATTGACAGCTTCTACAAAAATCATTGATGTTACAGGAAATGAGCCTGTTGAAATCAAAGGAAGAGTACCTGCTCGTTCAGTAGTGATCCCGGGAAGCTATACCAAACAGTATCCTGCCGGAGAATATCAGGTTCCATGTGCTTTGATTATTGGTCAGAGAAAAGAATCTACAGATAAAAAAACATCCCTTAACGATGCGTTAAGAGATAATAATGTAGCTGTTTAAACTGATATCAAACTAATACCCGTACAGTCTTGAAAGAAAAATTTTTAAAACTGATATTAAACCCTAAATATATATTTGGGGTTTATCTTATTATATCCGTTGTGACGGCAATTTCCAAGTATTTCAGGGGAGATTACGCCATTAATAATTATCTGATCTTTAAAAATGTATTTTTCAATACGATCCATCAGAAAAACTTATTCATCCATTATCCGGATCTCTATTTTGATCTGAACCATTACGGGATATTTTTCAGCTCACTTATTGCAGCTTTTGCTGTTATGCCGGATTGGCTGGGTATTTCCTTATGGAATGTAGCCAATACATTTCTCTTTGTATATGCCATTTATAAGTTGCCTTTTTCCGATAGCAAAAAAGCCCTTTTCGGATTGTTTTGCCTGCAGGAATACATTACGGCGGCTTTAAGTTTGCAGTTCAATGTGGCATTAACGGGACTTTTATTGTTATCCGCCGTATATATTTACGAAAGAAAAGAAGTGAAATCGGTGACGGCGATATTGGTGGGTATATTTGTAAAGATTTATGGAATTGTAGGGCTTTCACAGTTCTTCTTCATTCAGAATAAAAAGAAATTCATCCTCTCAGGGGTTGCTATTGCCGTAGTGTTTTTTGTACTTCCTATGGCCTATTCAAGCCCACAGTTTGTAGTGCAAAGCTATATGGAGTGGTACCATTCCATTATTGAAAAGAACAATGAAAACCAGGTGTTGGGAAATATGCAGGACATTTCTTTGATGGGCTTTTTCAGACGAATTCTGGGAGATGCCTCCATTTCGAATCTGGTGTTTTTAGCCGTTGGATTACCCTTATTTGCATTGCCGTATATCAGAATTAAGCAATATAAAAACTATGCGTTTCAATTGATGATTCTGGCTTCTACGTTATTATTTTTAGTATTGTTCAGCTCAAGTTCGGAATCTCCTACGTATATTATTGCGGTAGTGGGCGTGATGATCTGGTTTTTCTTGCAAAAGGAGAGAAGTCCATTAACTATAGGGTTATTGGTTTTCGTGATTATTTTCACCTGTTTCTCTACATCAGACTTGTTCCCAAAATGGGTAAAGCATGATTATATCATCAAATATTCATTAAAAGCTGTACCTTGCATTGTGGTCTGGCTAAGAGTGGTGTATGAGCTTTTAACCAAAAATTTTGAAACAGATTACAGTCTGAAATAATATTATGAAGAAAATTTCCATCGTCATTCCTGCCCATAACGAAGAAGGAAACGTTGCTTTGGTTCACGAAAAAATAAAAGAGGTTTTTTCCGGATTAAACAATTATGATTTTGAAATAATCTTCGTGAATGACGGAAGCAGGGATAATACCCAGCAAAAATTAGAAGAACTTTCCGGACAGTTTGATGAAGTGAAATTTATTGAATTTTCAAGGAATTTTGGGCATCAACCTGCTGTAAAAGCAGGAATGGATCACGCTCATGGAAACGCAGTGATCTCTATGGACGGAGATCTTCAGCATCCACCGCAACTTATCCCGGAAATGATCCGGAAATGGGAAGAAGGCTACGATGTGGTTTACACCATAAGAACCTATTCTAAAGAAATTTCCTATTTCAAAAGAAAAACTTCAGACTTTTTTTATAAACTATTGTCCAGCCTTTCTGACGTTGATTTAACCAAAGGAGGCGGATCGGATTTCAGGCTTTTGGATGCCAATGCCGTAGAAGTGATGAGAAATTTCAATGAAGATGATCTCTTCCTGAGAGGATTGACCAGCTGGATGGGCTTTAAGCAAACAGGAATTGAGTTTACTGCTTCAGAAAGAGTAGCCGGAGAAAGCAGTTATAATCTTAAAAGAATGATCAAGTTTGCCTTTACGGGCATTACCGCTTTCAGTGTAAAACCTCTGTATATTGCAGCATATTTAGGATTTCTATTTTCCGCGATTTCTGTAATCGGATATGCCTTGTATGTAATTTATGCGTTTGTTGCCAAAACGGAGATCTCAGGTTGGGCATCATTGATTATGACGATTGTATTTTTCGGAGGGCTGCAATTGATTATCCTTGGAATTATTGGGATGTATCTGGGGAAAATCTTCAAGCAGGTAAAAGAAAGACCGAATTATATTATTAAAAATAAAAACTTTTAAAATGGTATTATTGAGTTTTGATATTGAAGAGTTTGATATGCCATTGGAATATAAAGGAGAAATTCCTTTTGATACACAAATTTCCATTTCCCAACACGGACTTGAAAATATTTTAAACATCTTAAAAAAGCATCAGGTAAAAGCTACCTTTTTCTCTACGGTAGTCTTTGCGGAACACAGCAAACGCCTGATCGAAAGATTATTACAGGAAGGTCATGAATTGGCTTCACACACATGGTTTCACTCCGAATTTGAAGAAAAACATTTAAAAGAATCCAGAGAAAAGCTGGAAGAACTGTTTTCCACGAGAGTAACGGGATTAAGAATGCCCAGAATGATGCCTGTCAATGAAAAGGAAGTGGAAAACGCGGGATATGCTTACAATTCATCTATCAATCCAACTTTCCTTCCGGGAAGATATAATAATTTAAAAGTTTCAAGAACCTATTACAAAGAAGGAAACATAATGCAGATTCCGGCTTCGGTTTCGCCCAATTTCAGGGTGCCGTTGTTTTGGTTAAGCTTTCATAATTTTCCTTTATCCCTATACAAAAAGCTGGCTTCCGACGTTTTAAAAAAAGACAAGTATCTCAATGTTTACTTTCATCCGTGGGAATTTTCCGACATTAAAGATGAAGCTTTCAAACTGCCTGGTTTTACTACAAAAAATACAGGAAAGGAAATGGTAAAACGATTTGATGAATTTGTCGGCTGGCTGAAAAGTAAAAACTATAGCTTCGGAACATTCCAGGAATTTCAAAAACAGATACCATCATGAAGATTGCTTTTGACGCAAAACGTTTTTTCCATAATGCATCAGGATTAGGCAATTATTCAAGGGATCTTGTGAGAATTCTTGCTCATTATTTCCCGGAAAATGAATACCTGCTTCTCAACAAAAACAAATCGGAGAGAGGGAAAGAAACATTAGAAAAACCTAATGTTCATTTTATCGGAACCACGAAAGGAAGAATGTCCCGCCAGTTTAAAATGGGACTCGACGCACAGAAAGAAAAAGCTGACATTTTTCATGGCCTATCCGGTGAATTGCCTTTAAAGTGGAACAAAACGTCCATTAAAAAAGTAGTCACCATTCATGATCTCATCTTTGTAAGATATCCGCAGTATTATTTTTTTTTCGACAGGAAAATTCATTTATGGAAGTTCAAAAGAGCGGCTCAGATTGCGGATAAGATCATTGCCATTTCAGAACAGACCAAAAAAGACATCATTCACTATTTAAAAGTTCCCGAAACTAAGATTGAAGTCATTTATCAGGGTTGTCATCAGGCTTTTAAAGAACAGCAATCTGAAGAACTAATTCAGCAGACGAGACAGAAATTTAATCTTCCTGAAAGATTTATTTTAAATGTAGGAACAATAGAAGATCGTAAAAACCTTCTGAACATTGTAAAAGCCATACAGGGAACTGATATTCCGTTGGTTGTGGTAGGAAAGAAAACTAAATACTATCAGAAAATAGCTTCATTTATTACTAAAAACAGTATGCAGAAGCAGATTCATTTTCTTGAAGGAGTTTCTATGAATGAGCTTGCCGTTATCTATAAACTGGCCGATGTTTTTGTGTATCCAAGCTTTTTCGAAGGTTTCGGAATTCCAGTTATTGAAGCATTATTCTCTAAAACCGTAGTCATTACAAGCAACAGAAGCTGTCTTCCGGAAGCCGGAGGAAAAGATTCCGTATACATCAATCCGGACAACCATCTCGATATCCGATCTAAAATTCAATTTTTGTGGGATAATGAAGCGGAAAGAAAACGCCGTGCAGATAAGGGTTTAGAGTTTGTTCAGAAGTTTAATGACAAGGCTATTGCAACTGATCTGATGAACTTTTATCAAAAAATTCTTTGAAAATTCATGAACAGTTTAAAAATAAATCCTACATTTGTACCTCAAATTTCAACAATGAAACCGAATTTTTTAACAATGCATCATTATCATCATCATCTGCAAAGACGGAATTGATTGATATGTGTATATGTTAAAAATCAAAATAATTAAAACCGTCTGAGTAAACAGGCGGTTTTTTTGTTTCTATATTCTTTCGGAAATTTCAAATCAACAGTTTTATTTACTCAGACTCAAAAAAAGTAAAATGAGTAGATTAAAAATTGCGATTCAAAAAAGCGGCCGGCTGTACGAAGACTCCTTACAGGTTCTCAAAGACTGTGGCATTTTTGTCAACAACGGAAAAGACCAGCTTAAAGTTTCGGTGGATAATTTTCCTGTTGAGATCATGTATCTGAGAAACTCCGATATTCCTCAATATCTGGAAGACGGAGTAGTAGATATAGCCATCGTTGGTGAAAACCTTCTGATAGAAAAACAGAAAAACATTGAAGTGGTGCAGAAACTCGGCTTTTCAAAATGCAGGGTTTCCATTGCTGTTCCCAAAGAAGTGGAAACAGACGATATCGCCTATTTTCAGGGTAAAAAAATAGCGACTTCCTACCCGAATACACTTAAAAAATTCCTGGATGATAACCGTATTTCAGCAGAAATCCACGTGATTTCAGGATCTGTGGAAATAGCCCCGAATATAGGATTGGCAGACGGAATCTGTGATATTGTGAGTTCAGGAAGCACCTTATTCAAAAACGGATTACGTGAAACTGTTACCTTACTGAAATCCGAAGCCGTATTGGCTAAAACTTCCTCTCTGGAACCGGATAAAGAAAACATTCTCGATCGTTTTTTATTTCGCATCAAAGCCGTTTTAAAAGCCAAAAATTCCAAATATATCCTGATGAACGTTCCTGATGAAAAAATATCTGCCGTTTCCAATGTTCTTCCGGTACTTAAAAGCCCCACCGTACTTCCATTGGCAGAAAAGGGATGGAGCAGCATTCATTCGGTGATCGATGAAGAAAGATTCTGGGAGGTCATCGATGAACTTAAAGAAAACGGAGCCCAGGACATTTTAATAATTCCAATCGATAAAATGGTGATTTAATATGAAGATGTATCAATATCCTGCAAAGGAAAAATGGACCGAACTGACGAAACGCCCGGTTCTGCAAAGAGAAGAGATTTCAGAAACAATAGCCAATATCTTTTCACTTGTTCAAAAAAATGGTGATAAAGCCCTTTTAGAGTTGAGCAAAAAATATGATTCCGCAGAGATCAGCAATATTTCAGTTTCTAACGAAGAGATCGAAGAAGCTTGTGCAATGATCGGTGAAGACCTGAAAAAAGCCATTCAACAGGCCAAAGAAAATATTTCAGCATTTCACGCTTCACAAAAAGAAGGAACCGTAAAAATAGAAAAAACAAAAGAAGTGATCTGCTGGAGAGAAAACAGGGCGGTCGAAAAAGTAGGAATTTATATTCCGGGCGGAACAGCACCCCTGTTTTCTACCGTTCTGATGCTTGCCGTTCCTGCTCAGTTAGCAGGCTGTAAGGAAATCGTTTTATGCACGCCGCCTGATAAAAACGGAAATGTAAATCCGGCTATTTTATATGCGGCCCGACTTTGTGGAGTTACCCGGCTTTTTAAAGTAGGAGGAGCTCAGGCTATTGCGGCTATGGCTTTAGGCACGGACAGTATTCCACAAGTGTATAAAATTTTCGGGCCGGGAAATCAATATGTTGTAGCCGCTAAAGAATATGCCCAACAATACGGCGTTTCAATCGATATGCCTGCAGGACCGAGTGAAGTATTGGTGATTGCCGATGAAAAAGCTGTCCCTGAATTTTGTGCCGCAGATCTGCTTTCACAAGCTGAACATGGAAGTGATAGTCAGGTAGTTTTTATTGCTACAAGCTTGCCTGTTTTAAAGCAAACGATCAGGGAAATTGATGAGCAGATGAAGAAGCTTCCAAGAAATGAAATGGCTCAGCAGTCTTTAAACAACAGTAATTTTATTTTACTCGAAACAATAGAGGAAGCGATTGAATTCAGTAATCTGTATGCGCCGGAACATCTCATTTTAGCTATAGAAAATTTTGAAAAATATATTCCTGAAGTTCAAAATGCAGGCTCCGTTTTTCTTGGGAATTATTCCTGTGAAAGCGCCGGAGATTACGCAAGTGGAACCAATCACACGCTTCCAACCAATGGTTTTGCCAAAAATTACAGTGGCGTTTCTTTAGACAGTTTTGTAAAGAAAATCACTTTCCAGCATTTATCAGAAGAAGGATTAAAAAATTTAGGAAAAACAATAGAAATCATGGCACAGGCGGAAGGATTAGCCGCTCACAAAAATGCCGTTACCATAAGACTAAAACAGAAGAAATAATGAAAACATTCACTCTTAATACATTCGTTCGAAAAAATATATTAGAATTACAGCCTTATATAAGCTTCAGGGATCATAATG
>NZ_BAAFHL010000080.1:0-8577 GCF_042849955.1 Chryseobacterium barbadense | reverse complement strand
TCTTCAGACAGAAAATAAAACCCTGAAAAAGAAGGTTAACAAAAAGTACCAGATGATCGGTGAGTCTCCTGCTTTAAAAAAGATTCAGGATATGATCGAAAAGGTGGCAGCTTCAGATGCCAGAGTTTTGATCACAGGGCCTAATGGTGCCGGAAAAGAATTGGTGGCTCATGCTATTCACAGCCAGAGCGACAGGGCAAAAGGACCTATGGTGGAAGTAAACTGCGCGGCTATTCCTTCCGAATTGATCGAATCTGAGCTTTTCGGACATGTGAAAGGTTCATTTACAGGGGCTATCAAGGATAAGCAGGGAAAGTTCGAACAGGCAACCGGCGGTACTATTTTCCTGGATGAGATTGGAGATATGAGCCTTATTGCGCAGGCAAAAGTATTAAGAGCACTCCAGGAAAGCAAGGTTTCCCCTGTAGGAAGTGATAAGGAAATTAAAGTGGATGTGAGGGTACTTGCGGCTACCAACAAGAATATGCAGATTGAAATTGAAGCCGGAAGGTTCAGGGAAGATTTATATCACAGGCTTTCTGTTATTGAGATCTATGTTCCGCCTTTAGATGACAGAAAAGAAGATATTAAACTATTGGTAGAACATTTTTCAGGAATTATTGCTGAGGAGCATGGCACTGCGGTGAAAAAATTTGACGATAAAGCTGTTGAAGCTTTGAAAGCCCTTTCGTGGACAGGAAACATCAGGGAGCTGAGAAACGTGGTAGAAAGGTTGATTATCCTTGGTGGAAACACTGTTTCTGAAGAAGACGTTGCAAATTTTGTAAGAAAATAATTAATTATTAATTAAAATACATTACAAAAAATTTGCAGTATTTAAAGCTGCAAATTTTTTTTTTGAACTATTATGAACTTTTTAAATAAAAACTATACGAATGAAGCTCTGAAACTGGCTCTTCCCGTGATGCTTACGCAGGTGGGACAGGTTTCGGTCAACTTATTTGACAATATTATTGTCGGGAAACTTTTGGGTGCAGATGCTCTGGCCTCTGTATCCTTAGGAAACGCCGTATTTTTCTCAATATTTGTATTGGCATTGGGATTTTCTTTTGCCATTCCACCGCTGGTTTCGGAAGCTCACTCCAAAGGGGATCATAAAACCATTAATTCTGTTTTCAGCCACGGCTTTATCATCAATATGTCTGTAGGAATTATCTTAATGTGCATCCTGTTTTTGGGAATGCCTTTACTATATCATTCCGGACAGCCAGCAAAAATTATTCCCGATACGGCTGATTTCTTAGGAATTATGGTGATCAGCATTATTCCTTTCATGGCTTTCCAGACACTGCGTGAAGTTTCGGAAGGTTTATCGTATACCATCGGGGTAACCAAAGCGACCATTATTGCCAATGTAATCAATATTGTGCTGAACTATGTCTTTATCAAAGGGCTTTTCGGAATTCCTCCGATGGGTGTGAAAGGTTCCGCTTTAGCGAGCTTAATTGCCCGGATTTTTATGGTGGTTTTCCTTTATTTCGTTCTTTTAAATGAAAAAAAGACTAAACAGTATATCAAAGATTTTTCTTTGAAAATCCAGGTATTCTCAAAAGAAATGTTCAGTAAAATGCTGAAATTAGGTTTTCCTACTGCCTTACAGATGTTCTTTGAAGTAACAGCTTTTGCTGCTGCTGCCTTCATCTGCGGATTGATCTCTGCTCATGATATTGCTTCCCACCAGATCGCATTAAGTATGGCCTCCTTTACGTTTAACCTATGTATCGGGTTCAGTGTGGCATCTACCGTAATGATCGGAAGAAAGCTGGGTGAAGGTAATTTTGTTGAACTGCGGAAAGTAGGGATCAATAACCTGAAAATAACTTTTATTTTCATGACAATCTGCGGAATCATATTTATTTTAGGCAGAAACATCCTTCCTACGTTCTTTACCAAGAAAGAAGAAATTGAGGTAATTGCTTTAGCATCAAAATTATTGATCATTGCCGCCCTGTTCCAATTATCAGACGGAATCCAGGTAACGGCTTTAGGAACACTGAGAGGATTGCAGGATGTTAAAATTCCTTCCATCTATACTTTTATTGCGTATTGGATCATTACGATTCCTTTAGGATATTTCCTTTGTGTAACCTTGGAAATGGGAGCTTTCGGAATGTGGATCGCTTTAGGATTGGGATTAACGGTTTCCGCCGTGTTCCTGGTAAAACGATTTCTGAATATGTCTGCGAAGAGAATCAAACAGAATGCATAACGAAAAATCGGCCGGGTTTCCCGGCCGATTTTATTCACTTGAAATATGATTCAAAATTAAGGATTCCTTTGCTTCATTATCCTCAAAAGCTGCAATTCTGGTCAGACATTCCGCCAAAGCCTGCATATCATGCTGCTTAACAGGATTTCCTTTTGTACAGCCAATGGAAGTATACAACTGATTTGGCTCTTTTCCGAAAAGT
Organism: Chryseobacterium barbadense; assembly: GCF_042849955.1. Classification (NCBI taxonomy): domain Bacteria; kingdom Pseudomonadati; phylum Bacteroidota; class Flavobacteriia; order Flavobacteriales; family Weeksellaceae; genus Chryseobacterium; species Chryseobacterium barbadense. The sequence continues at coordinate 6,145 of NZ_BAAFHL010000080.1, read as the reverse complement.
CTTGCCGCTTTTAATATCTCGCCATTTTCAACAATAGTATACCGGCTATTTTTGATTTTCATTTTATTTCGGAATACAGGACTCCTGTTAAAGGTAAAAGCAGTAGCATTTACTCTGTTTAAAGAAATATGTGTAGCAATTCCTCCTCCTAACGAATGCCCTGTCACAATACATTCATTAAAATTATATTTACTTCTACACTGATCAAAGATCTCCAGTCCATACTTATTTTGCTTTTGGTTGACAGGATTGTTACCCGTAGAAAAATCTTTAAAAGAATCTGTACCTCTAAACACAAAAACATGCATTCCTGTAAGTTTGTCCTTATAGAGTGTAGCAAAAAAATCCATTTCTTTATTTTCGAAATCTTCTACCTTCTCAAAATATTTATCCAGATTAAACTGGAACGACTTGTTATACACATTCTTACTCAGCTGTGCATACTTCCAAGATTTATCAGAGATATCCCGGATTTCTTTACACCAACCGGAAGGATGGTCACATTCTGTTAAAGCTCTTCGGGAGCTACAGTTACACAATGCTATCAGAAATGACAGCAATAGAACGGATTTGAGGGATTTCATGGTTCAAGGTTTTTAGTTTTAATAAATGTACAATTATTTTTTAACCGATAAAATACCCCATTAGTGTTATAATTATATATTAAAAAACTCGTCCAAAATGAACGAGTTTTAAAAAATTATTTCTTCAAACATTTTTCTAAGAACTGATCCTGTTCCCATAAAACGTGGAAAATATTCTCTTTAGCCTGATAACCGTGGGCTTCTTTCGGTAAAAGCACCATTTTTACAGGAGCTCCCAGATTTTTCAAAGCCTGGAAGTATCTTTCCGTCTGCAATGTAAATGTTCCCGGATTGTTGTCTGCATCACCATGAATCAGAAGCAATGGGGTTTTCATTTTATCTGCATTCATAAAAGGCGACATCGTGTTGTAGATTTCCGGAACATCCCAGTAATTTCTCTGCTCGCTCTGGAAACCAAACGGTGTCAAGGTTCTGTTATAGGCTCCGCTTCTTGCAATTCCGCACGCAAAAAGTTTGGAATGAGTTAAAAGGTTAGCAGTCATGAAAGCTCCGTAAGAGTGCCCTCCCACTGCTACTTTTGTTTTGTCAATATATCCTAATTGATCCACCGCATTGATCGCCGCTTCAGCATTAGCAACCAGCTGCGGAATGAAGGTATCATTAGGTTCTGTTTTTCCTTCTCCGATGATCGGGAATGCGGCATCATCCAAAACGGCGTATCCTTTGGCTGCCCAATACACGAAAGAACCGTAATTAGGGAACGTGAAATCGTTTGGATTCTGAGTATTCTGTCCTGCTGTGTTCTTATCTTTATATTCTGTAGGATAAGCCCATATTAGTAATGGAAGCTTTTCTTTTTTAGCCTTCCTGTCATAATTCGCAGGAAGATAAAGGGTTCCTGTTAAAGTTACTCCGTCATTTCTTTTGTAGGTGATCACTTCCTTATACACATCTTTTATACTTTCAAACGGATTAGCAAATTGGGTTACTGCTTCCGCTTTATTAGACCTGACATTCTTTTTGAAATAATTCGGATATTGGGTAGCCGACTGCTGGATCGTTAAAACCTCTCCTTTAGAAGGATTAATGATATCTATAATATCTTCTTTGGCATTCTTTAGATTGGAGGTATACAGTCTTTTCTTTTTAAGGGTTTTCATATCCATTTCATCAATGAAAGGATGTTGCCCGTCTTTGGTAAATCCGTCCCCGATAAGATAAGACTTCCCGTTTTTCATATCAACGACTGTTCTTCCGAACTCATTTTTCGTGGTATTGAAACTTCCCGGATCGCTGTATACATCCTGGTAATTTCTGTCATCAATGACTTTGGATTCACCATTGTTAAGATCTACTAAGAAGGATTTTGTATTTCTGGTATCGTACCAACCTTCGTTAACGATAGCATAATGATCATTGGTCCAGCTTGTTCCGGAATATCTCTGTTTGGTTTTAAAGAAAGATTTCGGTGCAGTATTGAACGGAGCTTCCCAAGTGAAAACTTCATCTCTGTACTCTGCACTTTTATACTGATCTCCTCCGTCCAGCGCTTCAGCATATACCAATGTTGCAGGAAGATCGCTTCTCCATCCCATATCTCTTTTCCCCATTCTTACAGAAGAAAACCCTTTTGGCATGATCTCATTTAAAGGAACTTCATTCACTACTTTCACCGTGTTCCCCTTCATGTCATACACTGTGGAAGTCATCGGAAATCGGCTTAACGGAACAATATAGGAAAACGGCTTTTTAATGGTGGTCACCAGCAGGTAATTTCCATCGGGTGAAAAGCTTAAACCTGCATACAGATCCTGATCTTTCACTTTTTTTAAACCCCCATTAAGGTCTACGTTATAAAGCTCGGAAGAGGTAAGGATTTCAAAATTCTTTTCATCCTGTGGATTTTTAAGCAAATCCTGATATGTTCTGTTCTGTGATACTTTCCCGTCTGCTGTTGAAACAATCGGTCCTGTAGGCATATCTTTGCCTGAATCGATCAAAGCCGGCCTGTTCTGCGGAAGTGTTCTAATTAATAAACTTTGAGAATCTTTATACCAAACATAAGGATTACCCAGGTTAGCATTCAGGTTATCGTCAGTAATTTTTTTGGCGGTAGCCGTTTCCAGATCCACGATCCAAAGCTCTACTCCTTTACCGGTTGTATTGGTGAAAGCCAGCTTCTTCTCATCAGGGGAAAAAGAAGTGTTGGTAATTTTAGGATTGGTTGGCAAACCTTTCACCTGAACTTCGTTTTTGTCATTCAGCTTTCTTACTTTGAGGTTATTGGAATACGTAGCTGTGCTTGAAATATTGGTAACGGGATTGATTCTCAGCCCTCCAAGCTTCATTTCCTGCTGACTGAGGTCCTCTAACGTCTTATAAGTAGGACGATAAGCAAAGACCATCCAGTCTTTTTTATTATTAATTAAAACGCTTGGTGGTCTTTCATAATCTGCAAGCTTAAGAATTTCTGCAGAAGGTTTTTGGTAAGTAATATTTTCCTGTGCTTCATAGAAATTAAGAAAAGCCAGAAGACAAATGGTTAATTTTAACTTCATTATATTTCATTTTTCACGAAATTAATGAATTTAAAGCGAATATGTGTACTTTTCAATTATGTATTCGCTGAATGTGGGATCTTTTTATAATTAAGAGGTATCCGGAGAAAAAAAGAGCATTTAAAAAAATGCTCTTTTTATGTATATCTGGTATCAATTACCAATCTGAAGCTCGTTTACGTTTTTCGATCATATAATCTACAGAAATTTTTCCTGCACCGAAAGTCATCAGAAGAAGATAAACAGAAAGATAAATCATGCTCATTTCTCTTTTTTCAAAAGGATCTGCCCCGTGAACAAAAAAACCTGCAATAATCATGGTAAAAATTAAAAATCCTAATGCAATTCTGGTAAACAGTCCCAGAATAAGAAGAATAGAACAAACAAATTCAGCAAAAACAGTAAGGATCAAAGTAAACTGAGGCCCCATCCCTAAAAAATCATAAAACTCAATTTTTCCGCCTTCTAATAACATCTGAAGCTTTGGAAAACCGTGAGATAACATGGCAAAACCAATAAAAACTCTTACAATCAATAGAACAATATCCTTAAAAATAGTACTGGAATTTGAGTTCAAATAATTCATTCAATGGAAAATTTAGATTAAAGATAATAAAAATCTTACAATACAACGAAGAACAGGGCTGTTTTAGTCTATCTGTATCCGAAATTTTTCAGATCCCTATCATTTTTTCTCCAGTCTTTTTTCACCTTAACAAATAAATTCAGATGAATCTTTTTAGCAAAAAACTTTTCCAGGTCCAATCTGGATTCCGTACCTACTTTTTTAATGGCTTCTCCTTTGTGGCCGATCAAAATTCCTTTCTGGGTGTCTCTTTCTACATAAATGATGGAATCTATAAAAATAATCCCTTCCTTTTCCTTGAACTGCTCGGTCACCACTTCTACGGAGTATGGAATTTCCTTATCATAGTTCAATAGAATTTTTTCACGGATGGTTTCATTCACGAAAAACCTTTCCGGCTTATCCGTAAACTGGTCTTTATCATAATAAGGCGGGTTTTCCGGAAGTAAGGATTTTATCTTGGGTAAGATGATTTCTGTATTGAAAGCATTCAGGGCGGAAATCGGCAGGATTTCAGCTTTTGGAATCCTTTGATGCCATTCTTCCACTAATTTTTCCAACCCTTCCTGATTGGTCTGATCGACTTTATTCAGTAACAATAAAACCGGCACCGGGATTTTGTTAAGCTTATCAATTAAAAACTCAGAAGGCTCGGTTTTATCCGTCACATCCACAATAAAAAGGAAAACATCAGCATCCTGTAAAGAATCTTTTACAAAATCCATCATTTTCTCCTGTAACCCATATTTAGGGTCTAAAACCCCGGGAGTATCAGAGAATACGATCTGAAGATCATCTTCATTATAAATTCCAAAAATCCTGTGACGTGTGGTTTGCGCCTTTTGTGTTACGATAGCCAGTTTCTCCCCCATCAATTGATTTAATAAGGTAGATTTTCCTGCGTTGGGCTTACCGACTATATTTACGAATCCTGCTTTGTGCATATATACTTTTTTAGGCTCAATATTGAACCGGATTGCAAAGTTAGTAAAACAAAATTTTAAATCTGGTTTTGTCTCTATAAAAGTAAGTGCTGCATGAAAAAGTAATATCTTTACTACAAAAAATTGATACATGACTGAAGCGGAAAAATATTTCACGAAACTGGCGGCGGAAATTCCCGGAGCACAGGAAGGGAAAATGTTCGGAGCTCTTTGTCTGAAAGGCTCCAACGGTAAGGCTTTTTTACTTTTAAAAAACGGGAATATGGCCATAAAGCTTTCCGGTCTTTTATTGGAAGAGGCTTTAGACCTGAACGGTTCCACCATCTTTGAGCCCTCGGAAGGGAAAAAGATGAACGGCTGGGTTCAGATTTCTGAAGCTCATCGGAACAAATGGAAATATTTTGCACAGGCTGCATTGGCGGAAGTGGAAAAGATGGAAAAGAAACCTTCGAAAAGCAAATAATGGATATCGACCAGATCCTTGACCGCATCTATGTTTTACCCGAAGCTTCCAAAAATGCTCTAAGAGGACACATTACGGAAGTCTCATTCCCTAAGAACCATTGTCTTATGGAAGCTGATAAAGTGATTCCCTATATTTATTTTATCCGTAGGGGAATCGTTCGGGCTTATGCTTCCACTGAATCCAATGATATTACGTTCTGGTTCGGAAGCGAAGGTGAAACCATAGTTTCCATGAAAAGCTATGTAGAAGATAAACCGGGTTATGAAAGCATTGAGCTTCTTGAAGACTGTGACCTGTACAGGCTGGAAACAGAAAGCCTGAGAAAGCTTTTTAAGGAAGACATACACATTGCGAATTGGGGAAGGAAATTTGCGGAAAGAGAACTTGTAAAAACCGAAGAACTGATCATTTCAAGGCAATTCAAAACCGCTTTGGAACGGTATACGGATCTTATGACTCAAAAACCTGATCTTCTGAAAAGAGTTCAGTTGGGACATATTGCGTCTTATCTGGGGATTACACAAGTAAGCTTAAGCCGAATCCGGGCTGAAATAAAATAAATTCATTTTTTAACAATTGTAAAATGTTGTTTCCTCTCAAATGGGGAAATTTGCATCAGAAAATTATTAGAAATGAATTGGATTATATTAATTATTGCAGGATTGTTTGAAGTAGCCTTTGCTTCATGTTTAGGAAAAGCGAAAGAAACTTCCGGAACAGAAATGTATTACTGGTACGCCGGTTTCCTGGTAACCATGACCATAAGCATGGTATTATTGATCAAGGCAACCCAAACATTACCTATAGGAACGGCTTATGCTGTATGGACTGGAATTGGCGCAGTAGGAACGGCATTGGTCGGGATCATTTTCTTTAAGGATCCGGCGAGCTTTTGGAGAGTATTTTTTATTTCAACCTTAATTGCTTCTGTGGTTGGATTGAAAGCTGTTTCACACTAAACCCAAGAACGTCTTCAGTTTAATGGTTTTTGTAATGAAATAAGAAAATGTACAGAGCCATTAAAAGCTGTTCTCGATATAATTTTC
>NZ_BAAFHL010000079.1:0-8702 GCF_042849955.1 Chryseobacterium barbadense | reverse complement strand
CCTATACAAGCCCCGCATTTCTAAACTTTGGATTAGGAATTCGTGCGGATATATATAATGCAAAGAAATCAACGGTTTTTGCCCAGGGTAATGAAAAATTGTTTATCACAGAATTTACGCCGAAAAAACTTAAGTATACCCAGTTAAAAGCCGAATATCTTGAAGTTCCCCTAGAAATGCAGTTTGTTCTCAACCCTAAATATGTGGAATATGATGGTGAAAAGTTTCTGGATGACAGCAAAAGACAATGGAGAATCGGAGCGGGAATTTATGGTGGAGTAAAAATCGGGAGCAGAATCAAATACAAATATGAAAATGAGGAATCAAGTAAAAATGTATTCAGGCAAAGAGTGGAAAACGGGCTGAATCCATTCCTGTTCGGGGCAAAACTAAGCATTGGATACGGAGGAATCAGTTTATATGTGAAAAAAGATTTAACGCCTATTTTTAATGATGATGCCTTGATGAATAACAAAAACGGATTACAGATAGGACTTGAGGTTTTTAATTTAACTTTCTGATTTTCATAGATATAATTTTGTTTCAGACACACTTTTCGGAGTGTGTTTTTTTTCGTATTTTGGCACTTTAAGAAATATGAAAAATATTCAGTTATTAGGATGGGTATTGGTGGTTGTAGGAAGCTTCCTGCCATTGGTTCATGTTCCCATTATAGGAAATTGGAATTATTGGAAGCTGGATCACTATTTGGCTATTGCCTGCTGGATTCTTTCCGCCTGTGCCCTGTTTGGGATCGTGAACAATAGCACGAAGATTGTCAGAACATTTGCCCTTCTCCTGATCCTTTTATTCATTTTTACCTTAATCGCTGTAAAGCTGCAGTCACTGGAATATTTTAGTTTTCTGCCTTTTAAATCATGGCGAGAAGCTTTTGCAGGAGTTGTAAAACTTAAATGGGGATGGATTGTTGAATTTCTGGGAGCTTTTTTAATGATCATAGCAAAAAGTACAACTAAGGCCTCTGTTTGATCAATTTAAAGCAGATCGGCAATGTTGAATATTAAAATGATCTTTGGAAATGCTTCTGTTGAAAATGAAAAATTTAAAACAGATTTAATTAAAGTTGAATAATATAAAAAATGAAACTGAAAGGTTCATTTGACTAATAGAAATTAAATATATACACATGAAAGAAGTATTCATCGTTTCCGCAGTAAGAACTCCAATGGGAAGTTTTATGGGAAGCTTATCAACGGTTCCGGCTACAAAGCTGGGAGCTGTTGCAGTAAAAGGAGCACTGGATAAAATTGGTCTTGATCCTAAAAATGTTCAGGAAATCTATATGGGGAACGTTCTACAGGCTGGAGAAGGACAGGCTCCGGCTCGTCAGGTGGCGTTAGGAGCCGGACTTTCAGTTGAAACTCCTTCCACAACTATCAATAAAGTTTGTGCATCAGGAATGAAAGCGGTAATGATGGCGGCACAATCTATCAAAGCCGGAGATGCAGAAGTTATTGTAGCAGGAGGTATGGAAAATATGTCTATGGTTCCTCATTATTACAATGCGAGAGTGGCTACAAAGCTTGGAGATATCAAAATGCAGGACGGAATGGTTCTTGACGGACTGACAGATGTTTACAACAAAGTGCATATGGGAGTTTGCGCAGAAAAATGTGCCACTGATTATAATATTACAAGGGAAGACCAGGATAACTTTGCTATTGAATCTTACAAAAGATCTGCAAAAGCATGGAGCGAAGGAAAATTCAACGATGAAGTAGTTCCCGTTGAAATCCCTCAAAGAAAAGGAGAGCCTGTAGTTTTCGCGGAGGACGAAGAGTATAAAGCGGTAAACTTCGACAGACTTCCTACACTTCCTACAGTATTTAAGAAAGAACAAGGAACGGTAACAGCAGCAAATGCTTCTACGTTAAATGACGGAGCTTCCGCATTGATCCTTGTTTCTAAAGAAAAAATGGAAGAATTAGGACTTAAGCCTTTAGCAAGAATCGTTTCTTACGCTGATGCGGCTCAGGAACCTGAAAACTTTACCACGGCTCCGGCAAAAGCTTTACCTATTGCTCTTAAAAAAGCAGGTTTGGAGCTTTCTGATATTGATTTCTTTGAATTTAATGAGGCTTTCTCAGTAGTAGGATTAGCGAACAATCAAATCTTAGGATTAGATGCTGCTAAAGTTAATGTGAACGGTGGGGCTGTAGCATTAGGACACCCACTGGGAAGCTCAGGTTCAAGGATCATTGTAACCTTGATCAATGTATTAAAGCAAAACAATGCAAAATATGGTGCTGCTGCTATCTGTAACGGTGGTGGAGGTGCTTCTGCTATTGTGATTGAAAACTTATAAGAATTAAATATTTCTTGATAAACAAAAGCCCGGAATCTCCGGGCTTTTTCTATTTTACACGTTGTCATTCTGACGCAGGAAGAGTCTCAGTAATCAAATATTATCATAACCTATATTATGAAAACTTTAATTAAACAATAAAGTTTCACAGAAAAAAAATAAAACCACCGAATATTCAACGGTTTTTTTATTTTTGTGCTACTAATATTATTTGAAATGTCTGAAATTGAGAATCCACAGCCTCAGAATATAAAGAATAATCCGAAGATTATGAAAGCCTGGGCTGTCTACGACTGGGCCAATTCAGTGTATTCGCTGGTTATTACCTCTACTATTTTTCCCATATATTACTCTATTCTTACGACGGCTTATGAAAAGAAAGAATATGTAGAAGAAACCAAACAGTGGATTGATGTTCCCGTGAGACATATGATTAAGATCTTCGGAGAAGAATATCAGCCGGATGCGGTGTATGGCTATTCTTTAACGATTTCGTTCTTCGTGGTGGTTTTATTATCTCCTTTTTTATCTTCTCTGGCAGATACCATTGGAAACAAAAAATCTTTTCTTCAGTTTTTCTGCTATCTGGGCGCTACCTCGTGTATGGGGCTGGCCATGTTCACAGGTATGCATAATGTATTTCTGGGACTTCTGTTTAGTATTACAGCCAGTATAGGGTTCTGGGGAAGCTTGGTATTCTATAATTCCTTTTTGCCGGATATTGCGACCCGTGATAAGCAGGATGCATTATCAGCGAGAGGATATGTATATGGATATTTAGGCTCTGTTGTGTTGGTAGTGATCTGTTTATTGCTGATCCAGGTTTTTGCAAAAGGAGCAGCACAGCAGTTATTATTTACAAGAATCAGTTTTCTATTGACCGGAGCCTGGTGGTTCGGTTTCTCACAATACACCTTCAAGCATTTACCGCAATTTGGAGACGTTAAAGACAAACTTCCAAAAGATTTAGTGCTTTTGAATTACAAAAACATTTTCAAAAAACATGAAGAGCAGGGCGGTTTCTTCGAAGTATTAAAAGATAATTTAAGTTTCTATAAAGATATTGCCAAAGAAAGCTTTCACGAATTATTCAAAGTAGGCAATGAGCTGTTCAAGGATAAAAATTTGAAATTCTTCCTATCCAGTTTCTTTTTTTACAGCGTAGGAATGCAAACCATTTTCCTAATGGCCACCTTATTTGGAAAAAGCGAAATCAATTTGGCGCAGGATAAACTGATTGCGACTCTTTTGGTGATTCAGATCGAAGCCATCATCGGGGCCGTGATATTCTCAAGATTATCAAGAAAAATCGGGAATAAAAACGTGATTTCCATAGCCGTCGTATTATGGATCGTTGCCTGTATTTGGGCTTATTTCCTGAACAAAGAAAATCCAACGGTAGAATACCAGTTTTATGGCGTTGCAGCTGTAGTTGGTTTAGTAATGGGCGGACTCCAGGCGATGTCAAGATCCACGTATTCCAAATTACTTCCTGAAGATTCCATGGAAAATACCACATTCTTCAGTTTCTATGATGTATTGGAGAAAATTGCCATCATTATCGGTACATTCATCTTTGCTACGTTAATTGAACATTTCAATAATATGCGTATTGCAGCGCTTTCCATGACACTATTCTTCGGAATGGGTTTGGTACTCGTTCGTTTTGTAAAGATCAATATGCTGAAAGAAAGAGATACCCTATAAAAGTCAAGCCATTTTTGATGTCTTTTTTATGGAATCAATAAGCAAAATAGATAGATTTCGGTCTGAGTTTTGCTTATATTCAGCGGAATAGTTTTAACTTTGCAAAAAAGATTTATTTAAATAATGACAAACCCTTTATTTTACGCCAAAATCCTTTTGTTCGGAGAATACGGAATCATTGAAGATTCCCAAGGTTTGACATTACCTTATAGTTTCTATAAAGGTACCCTCAAGTTTTCATCATTGGATTCCGAGTTTGAAAAGAAATCTAATGAGCACCTGATCAAATATGCAGAATATTTAACTGATCTTGAACTTCCTCAAGGTTTCGAGCTGAATGTTTCCAAATTCCAGGAAGAAATTGCTGAAGGATTATTCTTCGACAGCAACATTCCGCAAGGATACGGGGTAGGTAGCTCAGGAGCGTTAGTAGCTGCTATTTTTGAACGTTATTCTATTACTAAGCATCATCCTGACAATATCTCAAAAGACGAGCTTAAAAACCTTAGAAAAGTCTTTGGCTTGATGGAAAGCTATTTCCATGGAAGAAGCTCAGGAATTGATCCTCTGATTTGTTATATGAACCTGCCTATTCTTATTGAAAACAAGGAAAGCGTAGATAAAGTGGCCATTCCTAAAAGTGAAGAAGGAAAAGGTGCTATTTTCCTTATTGATTCAGGAATGACAGGGGAAACCGGACCTATGGTTCAGATTTTCTTCGAAAAAATGAAAACAGAAGGTTTCCGTAAAACCCTGAAAGAAGAGTTTATCCGTTATAACAATGCTTGTATTGAAGCTTTCCTTAAGAAAGATATGAATCCTTTCTTCAGAAACTTAAAAAAGCTTTCTCACTGGGCGTATGAACATTTCCGCCCGATGATCCCTGAGAGCCTTTTTAATGTATGGAAAAAAGGATTGGATTCCAATGCCTATTACCTGAAGCTTTGCGGAAGCGGTGGGGGCGGCTATATCTTAGGCTTCACGAAAGATTATGAAAAAGCTGAAAAAATGCTTGACGGTTTCCATAAAGAAGTGATTTACAGATTTTAATTGCAATGGGATGAATTCTGAAAAAGAAACTTTCCAATCCCAGCCTGTTACTTCCAAATCTCTGTTTTACAGACTTTCACAATTTGTGGGCTTTCTTTTGGGAGCACGTGTCTTTGTAGCTGTTTTGCTCACTTTTGCCCTTTATGTTTCCACTTATTTTCTTTTCAACCAGGAAGAGAGCCTTAGAAACTTCGTTTTCGATTTCAAGGTTCACGGAATCATCTTCTGTACCGTTTTATGTATTCTGGCGGGTGGAATTATCAACCAGTTTTATGATTTTGAAAAAGACCACGTCGTAAAACCTTTCAGAACAAGAATTCAAAGCTTTATCAAGCAGAAATATTTTCTCTACGCTTATCTTACACTGAGTGTAATCTCTCTCGGAGTAGCATTGATGATTTCGCACAGAGTATTTATTTTCTTTTTGGTCTATCAGTTTTTTATGTGGTTTTACAGCCATAAGCTGAGCCGGATTTTAATTGTCAATAATCTGACCTTTGTAAGTCTTACCCTATATCCGTTCTTCGGAATGATGGTATATTATGAAACCTTCTCCATGAAAGTTTTTTTAATGGCCATTTTCCTCTTTCTGATGCTTTTATGCATTGATATTGCCAAAGACACCCTTACAAAAAGTGTAGATAAAGCTTTTGGGTATACAACAATTCCGAATTATTTTAAAAGTAACACTACAAAGTTGATCCTTATTTCACTCCTGATCGTTACAATGGCAGTTTCCATGAAGATAATTGCCAGAACCAATGTTTGGGGATTTATGAGTGATTATTTTGCGGTAGGATTATTTGTTTTTATCACGTGCATTTATTTTCTTTTGAATGATTCCAGGAGAAGCAAATTCATTACCCTGAATATTCTCAGATTATGGGTTTTTGTAGGGATTGTTGCCATGCTTTTAAATGGAATCGAAAGTAAATTATAGAAAATATTCTTTTAAATTTATTTAACCTACAAAAGGCACAAAAGTTTATTTTGGCACCTGAGTTTTCATGATTAATGATATTCAAAAGTATATTAAAGTACATATTAGTTATTGAAAATCTTTGATTTTCTTCTTATGTGAACTTTAATACGATTAGTCTGAAACTTATATAACTAAAGTGTTTGTAATTTTACAGGAAACTTTTGTGTCTTTTGCGGTTAAATTTTTTTGATAAGTTTAAACAGCTTTACTACCTTTGCACAACTAAATTTAATAAAAGGAATGCCCATTTTTAACGATACTAAAGTTGCATTTGCAGACAAATCTGATGCACAGCTAAGAAAAGCATACTGGATGTTCAAAATGATCGAACAGCCTGCTCTCACCAGTTTTGGAACATCTATCCTTAATTTTACGGTTCATAATAACTTTCCTTTCGTTACCGGAATTGTAAAAAATACCTTATTTGAACAATTCTGTGGCGGAGAAACCCGTGAAGAAAGTATGAAGGTGGTGAAACAGCTTTTCAAGAGAGGTGTGGGAAGTATTTTCGATTATTCCATCGAAGGAAAGGAAGATGAGGAAACTTTCGATGCGGTTTGCAAAGAAATAAAAGATATCGTAAGGTTCTCGGTAGGAAATCCTGCTATTCCTTTTATCGTTTTCAAGCCTACCGCTTTCGGAAGAATTGATTTGTATGAAGCCGTTGGTAAAGGTGCGGAGCTTACTTCAAGTCAGAAAGAAGAATGGGAAAGAGTGGTGAAAAGATTTGATGAAGTATGTAAATTATGCCATGAACATGATAAAAAAGTAATGGTGGATGCAGAAGAAACCTGGATGCAGGATGCGGCAGACCACCTTTGTGAAGAAATGATGGAGAAATATAACCAGGAAAAACCTATTGTTTGGAATACCATCCAAATGTACAGAACAGGCAGGCTGGAATATATGGAGGAACATCTTCAGAGAGCCAGAGAAAAAAACTATTTCATTGGTTATAAGATCGTTCGTGGAGCGTATATGGAAAAAGAAAGAGCCAGAGCCGCTGAAAAAGGTTATCCGGACCCGATCCAGCCGAATAAGGAGGCTTCAGATAAAAATTACAATGCAGGAATTGATTTTGTAATGAACCATCTGGATAAAGTTTCCGCTTTCTTTGGAACCCATAATGAAATTTCATCAGAATTGGTGATGGATAAAATGAAAGCTGCCCATCTTGAAAACGGGAATCCGCATGTGTATTTTGGACAACTTTACGGAATGAGTGATAATATTACCTTCTATTTATCCGATAAAGGCTATAATGTGGCCAAATATCTTCCATATGGTCCTGTGAAGGACGTAGTTCCCTATCTTACCAGAAGAGCCCAGGAAAACACTTCTGTGGCCGGACAAACGGGAAGAGAATTGGGATTGATTAAAAAAGAACTGGAAAGAAGAAAGGGAAAATAGAATTTCCCGTTAAAATATAAAGCTTCGCAATGCGAAGCTTTTTTATATCTGATATTGATGAAAATTATTTTAATTATTAATATTATTAATGATAATATAATTATTTAATATATTCTTTGTCGATTTAATTATATTTTATATATTTGATTAAAATAATAAAAACTAATTGCCGTGAAAAGTATTTTTTTCATTGCTATGACTTCTATAGCAAATTTACCCACCTACAATTGCTGTAACAGAATCATTTATGAAAATCTGCATCTATAAAAGCGGAATAGAAAAATACGGCTGATATGAACCAAAACTAAAAGCAATAGTTTAGCTTTCTTCTTCAAATATTTTTTTACCTGATCAAACACTGATCAGGTATTTTTATGGCTCATAACTTTCAAATTTTCCATTTTCAAAAAACAAAACAATCCTTTTTATTTTATGATCCTGATTTCCAACGACTTGACTTATGATTTCCTCGTTGGTTTTTTCTAGTCGCTGAGAATCGTTTATTTTTTCTTCGGCTGTGCGCTGATGCGGTATATCCAATTCTCGGGCACTTTGTTTCAGGACTCTGTCTTTACTTTCCGTAATTCCGAAATTATCATCATCGATTAAAGTGAATAAATCGGGCAGTGAAGTAGGCTTTGCTTTTTCTTCTGTAATGTCTTCTTCTTCAGCAACCGGTTCATCAGACTTCAGCATCTCACCATCACCGTTAATCAGCCAATCCCAAAGGATCTCCGGGAATCTGGATTTGATCTTGATGATGAATTCCAATGAAGGTTTATTCCTACCGGAAGTGATATGGGAGATAGAAGAACGTTGTACATCGATCTCATCCGCAAACTCTGAAGGAGTAAAGTTAGAATACTCTATAACTTTTGAAATTCTCTCGTTTAAACTCATAAAAATAAGTTTTATATAGTTTTACAAATGTAAAAATAAAGTTTACAAATGCAAAATACAAAAGTAAACAAATGGAATTATTATGAATATACAAAAGTAAATCAATGTAAACGCTTAATAAACAAGAATTTATGTAAACTAATTAGAAGTTATTAACTTTTTTTAGACGGAAATTAAAATGCAAATAATAATCGTTTTTCACCCCTTAAAGTAAAAGATGAAGTAAATAAGATACTGATGATTTAAAAGTGAAATATTTCCGTTAAATTACCTTATAAAGCCTTATTGACAGGATTTTATACCATTAAACCTTATATAGAGTAGGAG
>NZ_BAAFHL010000078.1:0-8751 GCF_042849955.1 Chryseobacterium barbadense | reverse complement strand
TCTTTGATGTGAATAATGCCAATATTACCGTAAACGCTTCTTCAGGAACAGATACGGTTGCTCCTACAGCTCCTACCCTGACAGCTTCAGGGACCACTTCCACCAGCACCAACCTTTCATGGAGCGGCGCTACAGATAACGTAGGCGTTACAGGGTATGATGTTTATCAAGGTACTTCATTAATCGGTTCTACGGCTTCTACTTCTTATACGGTAACAAGCTTAACCCCTTCAACTACTTATACTTTCACCGTTAAAGCCAAAGATGCTGCAGGAAATATTTCCGCTTCAAGCAATTCAGTAAGCGTTATCACACTTGCGGGAACTACAGTTACTTATTGCTCTGCTGCTGCAACCAATACATCGGATGAGAGAATCGGTAATGTGAAATTCGGAACTATCAACAATTCTTCTACAGGAACAGCCGGATATGAAGACTTTACTTCAGTGTCTGCCAATGTAACAAGAGGTACAGCTTACACGATTTCTATAACTCCTACATGGACTTCCACTAAGTATAGTGAAGCATACTCTGTTTATATCGATTATAATAAAGACGGTGACTTTACAGACAGTGGAGAATTGGCATGGACTAAAGCCGGATCTACAACAACTCCTGTAACAGGAAGCATTACAATTCCTGCAACAGCTACTCTAGGCACGACAAGAATGAGAGTGATGATGAAATACAGCAGCGCTCCAACTTCATCTTGTGGAACATATACTTACGGTCAGGTTGAAGATTACACATTAAATATTGCTTCAACAGGAAAAGGAACAGACGTATCTGATACCAGAGATTTAATCACTGATATTAAACTATATCCTAACCCGGCTAGAGATGTTCTTCACATTTCAAATACAATTGCTGAAGAGTACAAGATTTTTGATATGGGTGGAAAACTAATTAGCTCAGGAAAACTTGAAAGAGGATCTGTAAACGTAAGCAACCTGATCAAAGGGGCTTATATGATCAAGATAGGTGAAAGCACAAAACGATTTATTAAAAATTAATCATTTCTAAAATTAAACTATGTAAGGCCGCCTGTAATGGGCGGTCTTTTTTATGAATAATGGGCAATAAGTAATCTGTAATGATTGAGTCTAATACTTTTACCTGAAAATCATGAGTACATTTTACCCGGTACATTGTATAAAATTTATCATCAATCATTATATTTGCCTAAATAAAAATTTCATGGATAAAATTGACAGCCTGAACCAAGTAGCAGAATTCCATACTACTTTTAAAGCCCCTATTTTAGATACCCCACAAATCCCATCCCAGGAAAGATGTAACCTGAGAGTAGAACTTTTACAGGAAGAATTAAACGAGTTAAAAAAAGCGATTGAAGATAAGGATATCGTGGAAATAGCCGATGCACTTTGTGACCTTCAGTATGTTTTGAGCGGTGCGGTGCTCGAATTCGGGCTTGGCAACAAATTTGTAGAGCTATTCAATGAAGTTCAGCGTTCCAATATGTCTAAAGCTTGCGATAATGAAGAGCAGGCTAAAGAAACGGTTGAGTTTTATAAAGAAAAAGAAGTAGAATCGTTTTACGAAAAGTCCGGGGAAAAGTATAATGTGTACAGACAGGCCGATCACAAGGTTTTGAAAAACAAATACTACTCTCCTGCCGATTTAAAAGCAATTATTGAAAAATAGTATGAGAAAATTTATTACGAATATTGTTGTCATTTCCAGCTTAGCTTTAACCGCTCAGCAGTTCAATGCACAAAAAGTGGTGGTCAACCGCGAAGTTGAAACCCAGAATGATGGTAAAATGCTTTTGGGACACCAACTGAAAGAACAGTTTTTGAAAGCTCCTTACGCAGATTGGTATGTAAAAGAGCATAATGAATATACTTTGGACCAAAAAGCAATAGATCAGCTTAAAAAAGATAAAATCAATTCGTATAATCTTATTGTATTTATGGGAACCTGGTGTGAAGACAGCCACAGGGATTTTCCAAGATTAATGAGGATTCTGGAAGAATTAAAATATCCGGACAGCAAACTGACCATTATCGCGGTTAATCGTAAAAAAGAATCCCCTACAGGTGATGAAGGGCGTTACAATATCCAGAAAGTTCCTACGATCATTGTTGAAAAATACGGAAAGGAAATCGGAAGAATCATTGAAATGCCTACAACGGGATATATTGAAAGGGATTTGGTGGAGATCTTGAAGAAGGATGATCAATCTGTAATCAAAGAAATATTTAACAAATAGATTTGAGAAATTATAAGATAATACTTTCATTTATAGCAGGAGTTCTTGTGATGCTACTCCTGTTTTTTGGTCTTAAATCCTGTTTCAATCTTGGTGGTAAAACGGAGAAGTCAGATTATTATATTCTGACCAACCAGATCTCCAAGATGAATAAGATGGTGGTTCTGGAGCAAAATATTTCCAGTATGCAAAAGACCAAAATGAGCTATGAGTTTTTTGGTAGTGAAATGACCAGCAACAGCATTATTACCTATACCAAAACCAATGCCCAGGTTTCTTATGATCTTAATAAAATGAAGATGGAAGTGGATTCTGTTAATAAAAAACTGATCATTACGGAATTACCTGATGCGGATATAAGAATTACTCCAAGCGTGGAAATCCAATCTTTGGATGACTCCTTTTTCAATAGAGTTTCCGAAAAAGACATTAAAAATGTAACTCAGAAAGCTAAAGAGACCGCTATAAAATCTATTGACCAGAATAAGCTGAGAAACGAAGGACGTCAACAGTTAATGGAAAATCTTAATCATATTTTCGTTTTGGCAAAGGCTTTGAATTATACCATAGAAGATAAAACCGGCAAGCTCGGTATTTTAGGACTCTAAAAATGTAAAGCTATGGACTCAAAAGAAAATTCAAAAAAGAAAGAACCTGCCAATAACGCAGAGACTAAAAAACAAAATCAGGACTTTCCCAATATTCCCGCGTCCTCTAAAAAGACCAATCCTCCGGACATTGACAAAGAAGACGTTCAGAAACCGTCCAAAAACAAATCCGGAAAAACAGATAATACTGAAGAATAAAATAAAAATCCATCTTTCATTAAGATGGATTTTATTGTTAAAAAGAAACAATGGTGAACTTTGCTTCGCTTTAATTTTTTTATGGACTTTAAAAATTAATGATTGATTTGCGAAGCAAAATTCATCATTGTTCTAAACTATCGTTGACTTTCCTATCTTTACATTTTCAAAATTGTAATAAGATTTCTCGGAATATTTGATGTAATCAGCAATGAAGCTTCCTACTTCACTGGTTGAATAATGCTGATCCGCATGAAGATCAATAGTTACGTATTTATTTTCAATAGCGTGTTCTACAGCTTCTCTTAATTTATTGGCAGCGTGGCCCAAATGAAGATAATCCAGCATCATGGCTGTACTTAAAATAGAAGCAACCGGATTGGCGATTCCTTTTCCTTTTGCCTGCGGATATGAACCATGGATGGGCTCAAATAAAGCATTGTTTTCCCCAATGGAAGCGGAAGGCAGTAAACCTATAGAACCTCCTATTACACTGGCTTCATCAGAAATAATATCACCAAACATATTTTCAGTAACGATCACGTCAAATTGCTTTGGATTAAGGATCAGCTGCATGGCTGCATTATCTACAAACATGAATTCAAGGGCAACATCCGGATATTCTGCTGCAATTTCTTTGCAGATTTTTCTCCACAATCTTGAAGTATCCAAGACATTTGCTTTGTCAATCAGCGTTAATTTTTTCCTGCGTTTCTGCGCTTCCTGAAAAGCCATGTGAACAATGGGAATAATCTCATCTCTGGTATACTTACAGTTATCATAGGCATATTGCCCTTCTTCATCAGTAAATTTCTCACCAAAATAAATTCCGCTCACCAATTCCCTGAAAATCTGAATATCCGTTCCTTCAATAATTTCTCTTTTCAATGGGCTTTTTTCAATCAAGGAAGGATAGGTTTTCAAAGGTCTGATATTGGCAAAAAGACCCAGTTCTTTACGTAGTTTTAGCAACCCTTGTTCAGGCCTTACCTTTGCATCAGGATTATTGTCGAAAGCAGGATCGCCGATAGCTCCGAAAAGTACGGCATCCGATTCTTTGCAGACAGCTAACGTTTCATCAGGTAAAGGATTTCCGGTTTTATAAATCGCTTCTGCTCCCATCAATCCATAGCTGAACTCAAACTTATAACCAAAACATTCAGCGATGGCGTCTAAAATTTTAATACTTTCATGAATTACTTCCGGCCCGATTCCGTCTCCGGGAAGCACTGCTATTTTAAAATGATTTTTGTTCATATGCTTTTTGTGTTTTTAGTTCAAATTCTTGTATGGCCTGTTTTTTACTGATTAAAAAATCGATATCGTCATAACCATTTATCAGGCATATTTTCTTGTAGGAATCAAGCTCAAAACTTTCGGTTTTTCCACCAAAGCTGATGGTCTGCTGTTCCACATCCACTATGATTTCATTTTCAGGATTGTCCATAATACCCTTCAGGATCTCTTTTAAAAATTCTTCGGAGACTTTTACAGGCAACAATCCGTTGTTTAAAGCGTTACCCTTAAAAATATCAGCGAAGAAGCTTGAAACAACTACCCTGAAGCCATAATCCGTCAAAGACCATGCCGCGTGTTCCCTACTGCTTCCACATCCGAAATTGTTCCCGGCCACCAGAATTTCTCCGGCATATTTGGTGTTGTTTAAAACAAAATCAGGATTCGGTTCATTGGTGTGAACGTTATATCTCCAATCTCTGAAAAGATGGTTTCCAAACCCTTTTTTATCAATACTTTTTAGAAACCTTGCCGGAATAATCTGATCCGTATCTATATTTTCAACCGGCAAAGGAATAGCACGGGATTTTATGATGTTTAACTTTTGCATTCTCTAGAAATATGATTAATATGAATGGTGAATTTTATTTCGTAAGTCAATGGTGAATTATGTACTCGATAAAAATTAACATTTGACCATTGATTATTCACTTTTTAGTTTTCAGATACTGAAATTTTTCCTTCAATGGCAACTTTTGCGGCCGTTAACGGACTTGCAAGGATTGTTCTTGCCCCTTGTCCCTGTCTTCCTTCAAAATTCCTGTTGGAAGTGGATACACAATATTCTCCATCGGGAATTTTATCACCGTTCATTGCCAGGCAAGCCGAACAACCCGGCTGTCTGATCTGAAAGCCCGCATCATGGAAAATAGTATTCAGTCCTTCTTCATAAATCTGTTTTACTACCTGTTGAGAACCGGGAACAATCAAGGCATGAACGTGTGCCGATTTTCTTTTCCCTTTAATATATTGAGCTGCAGAACGGAAGTCTTCAATTCTGGCATTGGTACAGCTTCCTATAAATACATAATTGACCGGAATATCAGAAAGAGCCTGGCCTGCTTTCAAGCCCATATATTTCAAGGCTTTTTCTTCAGAATCACTCTGGGGAACCGGAATGTTTTCATGAATGGAAATCCCCATCCCCGGATTGGTTCCATAGGTGATCATTGGAAAAATTTCAGAAGCATCAAAAGAAAATTCTTTATCAAAAACAGCTTCTTCGTCCGTTTTTAAAGACTTCCAGTATTCTAATCTTTCCTCCCATTCCTCTCCTTTTGGAGCATAAGTTCTTCCTTTAACATATTCAAATGTAGTCTCATCCGGAGCGATCATTCCACCTCTGGCTCCCATTTCAATGCTCATATTGCAAACCGTCATTCTTCCTTCCATTGACATTTCTTCAAAAACATTTCCGGCATATTCACAGAAATATCCGGTTCCGCCATCCGTCCCGATTTTGGAAATGATATAAAGGATGACATCTTTAGGTTGAACATTTTTGTTCAACTTTCCGCTAACTGTGATTCTCATGGATTTTGGTTTATTCAGCAGCAAACACTGGCTCGCAAAAACCTGGGCAACCTGGCTTGTACCGATCCCAAAGGCAATGGCTCCGAAAGCACCATGTGTGGAAGTATGGCTGTCTCCGCAAACAATACTCATTCCCGGTTGTGTAATTCCTAATTCCGGAGCAATGATATGAACAATTCCCTGATAAGGATGTCCCAATCCGAAAAGCTCAATATTATTTTTACTGCAATTTTCCGTTAGCTGTTCTACCTGGTTTCTGGAAGATATATCGCGAATAGGTTTATCCTGATCCCAAGTCGGAACATTGTGGTCTGCCGTTGCAACAATCTGTTTCGGCCGGAAAATTTCAAGATTTCTGGATTCCAGTTCGGCAAAAGCCTGTGGGCTGGTTACCTCATGGATGAGATGTTTGTCGATATATATAATTTGCGGTCCGTCCGGAATAGCTTCCACAACATGGGCGTCCCAGACTTTATCAAAAAGAGTTTTTTTATTAGTATTCATTGAGATATCTATTAAATTCTAGCCTATTTTTCTTGTAACCTTTTCGATAATTGCGCTTAAATCATCATTATTCACTTCTTTTTTTATATCAGCGATTTTTAAAAACTCCTGATATAAAAAATCAAGCTCATTTTTGGTCACATCAAAACCAATATGCTTAAACCTGTAAGCTAATGCAGAACGTCCGCTTCTTGCGGTAAGAACAATGGACGAAGCATTGACGCCCACTTCTTCAGGATCTATGATTTCATAAGTTTCCCTGTTTTTTATCACTCCATCCTGATGAATTCCTGAACTATGAGCAAAAGCGTTAGCGCCAACAATTGCCTTATTAGGCTGAACAGGCATTCCCATCAGATCAGACACCAAAACGCTCATAGAGTTGAGCATTTTGGAGTTGATATCGGTATATAGTTGTAAGTGGCTGTGTTGTCTGATAATCATAACAACCTCTTCCAAAGCGGTATTTCCGGCTCTTTCACCAAGTCCGTTAATGGTACACTCAATTTGTCTGGCTCCATTCATAACACCTGAAATTGAGTTTGCAGTGGCTAATCCCAAATCGTTATGACAATGGCATGATAAGATGGCTTTATCAATGCCTGTAACATTCTCTTTTAAATATTTGATTTTCTCTCCGTATTCTTCAGGAAGACAATATCCTGTAGTATCCGGAATATTGAGAACCGTTGCTCCTGCTTTAATAACTGCTTCACAAACTCTGGCTAAGTAATCGTTGTCTGTTCTTCCGGCGTCTTCTGCATAAAACTCCACATCCTCCACATAAGCTTTAGCGTATTTTACCGCCTGAACAGCCCGTTCTATAATGTTTTCCCTATTTGAATTGAATTTATATTTGATATGAGAATCCGAGGTTCCGATTCCTGTATGGATCCTTGGTCTTTTGGCCATTTTCAAGGCTTCAGCAGCCGTATCAATATCTTTTTGATTGGCTCTAGTTAAACCACAAACCTTGGCGTTTCTGATCAGTTTTGAAATTTCAGAAACGGAATGAAAATCTCCCGGGCTCGAAATCGGAAAACCGGCTTCAATAACATCTACACCCAGTTCATCGAGTTTTTCAGCAATGATCAGTTTTTGTTCTGTATTCAGCTTACAACCCGGGACCTGCTCTCCATCTCGCAACGTCGTATCAAAAATTTCAATTTTTTCGGAATTCATAATGAAGTTTTTACTTAATTTTGATTCAAAACTAGAAAGTTGAATTCTTTTTCAGTATTCATTTTCAACGAAAATTACAATATTCAAACTACCGGGAATTTATTTTAACTAATTGATAATAAATTTTTTAAATTTTAAAAATTTACAATGGCAGAATTGCAGAAAGATTTTTTATTTGTATTAATCAAGTCATTAACAACTTCCGAAAAACGGCAATTCAAGCTCTATGTAAATCGTCTTGGAATTAATACAGACGCCAAATTTCTTCTTCTTTTTTCTGAGATGGATAAAATGAAGGAATACGATGAAAGCATTATTCTCAATAAGAAAATCTCAACAAAACAACAGCTATCAAATCTTAAAGCTCATCTTTACAAACACATCCTGGTGAGTTTAAGGATGAATCCAATTCACCAGAATTATAGAATTCAATTAAGAGAACAGCTTGATTTTGCCAACATTTTATATCAAAAAGGATTATATAAACAGGCTTTAAAAATTCTGGATAAAACTAAGCAAACAGCACTGGAATTGGATGAAAAAAACATTGCTTCGGAAATTATTGATTTAGAAAAAGTCATTGAGTCGCAATTTATTACAAGAAGTATTGAAGGACGTGCCGATGAACTGATAGAGCAATCCAGAGAGATCAGTAAACAGAATCATTACGCAACAGAGCTGTCTAATCTTTCGCTAAAATTGTACAGTGAAATGTTGACCCATGGATATGTGAAAAATGATACTGATCGTGAAGAAGTAATGCATATTTTCAATGCACAGATTAAAAACATTAAACCTGAAAGGTTGAATTTCACAGAAAAACTCTGGTATTTTAAAGCTCATGTATGGAAAAACCAGCTTTTGCAGGAATATAAATATACACTGAAGTATGCCTATCAATGGGTAGATTTATTTCATAAGAATCCGGATATGATCATCAGTCATCCTGTATGGTATATCAAAGGGAATACTTACCTGCTGAAAATTCTGTTTCTGTATGGGAATATTGATATTTTGGAGGATAGTTTTGAGAGATTCAATCAAACCGTCAATTCTTCAGGTTTCGCTCAAAATGAAAATACACAATCACTTGTTTTCCTGACCTATTACAATACATTAATGAACATTCACTTTGTGAAAGGTGAATTCTTTTCCGGCTCAAAAATGATCCCTGAAATTGAGCTTAAGATGGAAAGG